>NZ_DJHW01000142.1:9039-65387 GCF_002433295.1 Pseudoalteromonas sp. UBA6610
GAACCAAATTGAGTCAGATAAAGCGGGTACAGTTACAGCTATTTTAGTTGAAAATGGCGAACCAGTAGAATTTGATCAACCTCTATTCATCATTGAATAATTTAGTAACCTAAAGGCCAACTCTTATGTTAGATAAAGTAGTCATTGCAAACCGAGGTGAAATAGCACTTCGCGTATTGCGCGCCTGCAAAGAGCTTGGGATCAAAACGGTTGCTGTGCATTCAACGGCGGATCGCGATCTTAAGCACGTATTACTTGCAGATGAAACCATTTGTATCGGTAGACCTCCAGCCACTGAAAGTTACTTAGATATTCCGCGCATTATTGCGGCTGCTGAAGTAACAGACGCTGTAGCGATTCACCCAGGATATGGTTTTCTTTCAGAAAATGCAGATTTTGCTGACCAAGTTGAGCAAAGTGGCTTTGTATTTATTGGTCCAAAAGGCGACACTATTCGTCTTATGGGCGATAAAGTATCGGCAATCAATGCAATGCGTAAAGCCGGTGTACCATGTGTACCAGGTTCTGACGGTCCGGTATCGGATGACAAAGAACGCAACATGCAAATTGCAAAGCGCATTGGTTACCCGGTAATTATTAAAGCCGCTGGTGGCGGTGGTGGCCGTGGTATGCGTGTAGTACGTAGCGAAGCTGAATTAATTGATTCAATCGCACTTACTCAACAAGAAGCGAAACAGTTTTTTGGTAATAGCATGGTTTACATGGAAAAATTCCTTGAAAACCCTCGCCATATTGAAATTCAGGTACTTGCTGATGGACAAGGTAATGCTGTTCATTTAGGTGAGCGTGACTGTTCTATGCAACGTCGTCACCAAAAAGTAGTTGAAGAAGCACCTGCTCCAGGTATAACGGCAGAAGTGCGTAAATTTATTGGTGAGCGCTGTACACGTGCATGTATCGAAATTGGTTACCGTGGTGCGGGTACGTTTGAGTTTTTATACGAAAACGGCGAATTTTACTTCATCGAAATGAACACCCGTATTCAAGTTGAGCACCCAGTGACTGAAATGGTAAGCGGTGTTGATTTAATTAAAGAGCAGCTAAAAATTGCTGCTGGTCAACCGCTATCTTTCACGCAAGATGACGTGGTTATCCGCGGCCATGCAATTGAATGTCGTATTAACGCAGAAGACCCAGAAACGTTTATCCCGTCGCCGGGTAAAATTACCCGTTTCCACCCTGCAGGTGGTTTAGGTATTCGCTGGGATAGCCATATTTATGCTGACTATACAGTACCTCCACATTACGATTCGATGATTGGTAAGCTTATTACTTACGGTGAAAACCGTGATGTGGCTATTGCCCGTGCTCGTAATGCGTTGAACGAATTAGTTATTGATGGCATCAAAACAAACACGCCATTACATAAGAAAATTCTTGCAGACGAAAACTTCCAAAGTGGTGGTACAAATATCCACTACCTTGAGAAAAAACTAGGGCTATAGAGCCCCAGTTAATTAAAACCGGCTTAGGCCGGTTTTTTTATGCCTAAAACGCCAATTTATCGCCTTCAAGAAATATTCTGGTATGATTAGCAAAGATGCGCTTTTAGTAAATTTTTGAGGTAACAATGACGCGTAGTTTTGAAGCTCACCTAAATGATGAAATAGCCACAGTAGCAATGGGTAACAAAGTGGCTGCTATTATAGAGCAAGGTGCAGTAATTTATTTACACGGTGATTTAGGCGCAGGTAAAACAACATTTACGCGTGGTGTAGTGCAAGGCTTTGGCCACACTGGTAAGGTAAAAAGCCCAACCTATACGTTGGTAGAGCCATACGAACTGACACGTGCTAATGTATATCATTTTGACCTATACCGGTTAGGCGATCCTGAAGAGCTTGAGTACATGGGTATAAGAGATTACTTTTCTGAGCAGGCTATTTGTATTGTTGAGTGGCCAGAAAAAGGGGGAGAGTTTATACCAGTTCCCGATTTAGACATTACCTTAAGTTACGTTGGCGATGAGCGCAAAATTGTTATTAATAGTGCCAGCGAGCGCGGAATAGCAATTGTCGAAAAACTAACTAACCTAAACCCGAGTTAATATACTTACTAACACATTGAAATATAAAAGCATCAAAGTTACCTTTTTAGTTGGCGTACAAAATAGCAGCTTAAGGTAGATTTACTATCCAACGTTTAGGTTAATAAGCTAATAGCGGGTCAAGGCGCCCGCTCTCATAATAATAAATAGTTAAGGCAATGGTAGTTATAATGAATCGAGGTGTAGTTAAACTTTTTATTTGTTTCATAGTTTTCGCTGTGAGCTTACCGTTGTGGGCAAAAAATACCATAAATAGTGTACGCGTATGGCCCTCGCCAGATAGCACGCGGGTGGTATTTGATTTAGATGATAAGCCCGATTTTAGCTATTTTATGCTTAAAAACCCGAGTCGCTTAGTGGTCGACCTTGAAAACACCAAGGGGTTAAAAGTATTACCGAGTATTCCTTCTAAGCACAAAATTGTAAGCAAGCTGCGCTATTCAAAACCTAAAAATAAACAAAGTGTACGTTTTGTATTTGAGCTAACCGCGCCTATTAAGCCGGTTATTTTTGCGCTGGCACCTACTGGCCCGTACAAAAACAGGTTAGTTGTGGATTTATATAATAAAAGTGAACCTGCAGTAAGCTCTACTCCTGCCCAAAAAGCAGCTAAAAAGCGCCAGTTAAGCCAAGAGCGAGACATTGTTATTGCAATTGATGCGGGCCATGGCGGAGAAGACCCTGGTTCTATTGGCCCCTCTGGTACGTATGAAAAAACCATTACCCTGCAAATAGCTAAACGTTTAGAGCGTATGATTGACGGCGAACGTGGCATGATTTCGCGCATGGTAAGAAGTGGCGACTACTTTGTTAAGCTTAATACCCGTACCAACCGAGCACGCCAGAAAAAAGCCGACTTTTTAGTGTCAATTCATGCTGATGCATTTACCAGCCCTGGGCCAAATGGTGCTTCGGTGTGGGTGTTATCGCTTGGTCGCGCTAATTCTGAGATTGGTAAATGGATAGAAGATAAAGAAAAACACTCAGAGCTTTTAGGTGGTGCAGCCGATGTAATTAAAGATGCTGCTAACGAAAAATACCTCGCGCAAGCGCTGCTCGATATGTCGATGGACCACTCAATGAAAACGGGGCTTAGTGTGGCCGAAGAAGTAGTAAAAGAGCTAAAAAAGGTCGCTAAATTACATAAAAAAGATCCACAACATGCAAGTCTTGCCGTATTAAAGTCGCCAGATATCCCTTCCATTTTGGTTGAGACAGGTTTTATTTCAAACCCCCGTGAAGAGCGCATGTTAAAAAGCGCTTATCATCAGGAACGCTTAGCTAAAGCGATGTTTACGTCTATAAAAAATTATTACTTAAAAAACCCACCTGATGATTCGTTATTTGCAAAGCTTAAATCGCAGTACCCAACTAAACATAAAGTTCGCCCAGGTGAATCGCTAAGTCTATTAGCGAGTCGGTATGGCGTATCGGTAGCCAAATTAAAGCAAGTTAATCAACTACGCTCAAACACCTTGTTTATAGGTCAAGAGCTGGACATACCACAGAGTTGATGTTTATTAAACCTGTACACGTATTAGGGGCCTCATGAGTATTGAAATATTACCTGCACGATTAGCTAACCAAATAGCGGCAGGTGAAGTGGTTGAACGCCCGGCTTCAGTGGTTAAAGAACTGGTAGAAAATAGCTTAGATGCGGGCGCTACGCGTGTGCAAATAGACATAGAGCGTGGCGGTCACAAGCTTATTCGTATTCGTGATAATGGCTCAGGTATTGGCAAAAATGAGCTCACTTTAGCGCTTTCGCGTCATGCAACAAGTAAACTAAAATCACTCGATGATTTAGAAAACATTTGCTCCTTAGGCTTTAGAGGGGAAGCGCTTGCATCTATTAGTTCGGTATCGCGTTTAACGCTTAGCTCAAAGCCCAAAGCACAAGATGCCGCGTGGCAAGCGTTTGCACAGGGCCGCGATATGGACGTGCAAGTAAAGCCGGTAGCCCACCCAGATGGCACAACAATAGAAGTTAAAGATTTATTTTTTAACACCCCAGCAAGGCGCAAGTTTTTACGCACCGAAAAAACCGAATTTAGCCACATTGATGAGCTTATTAAGCGTATTGCACTGAGTCGTTTTGATGTGTCGATTACACTGACGCATAACCAAAAGGTAGTTAGGCAGTACCGTGCTAAAACGGACCCAAATCAAGCGATTACTCGGGTTGCGCAAGTTGCAGGTAAAGCCTTTGCTGAGCAAGGATTGCATATTCAATCTGGCGAAAGTGGTTTACAGCTACATGGTTGGGTATTGCCAGTGGGATCAGCTAATACCACGCAATATACATATGTAAATAATCGCATGATGCGCGATAAGCTAATTTTACATGCTATTCGTCAGGCGTTTGAAGAGGTAAGTGGAGCGCAAGAACTTCCAGGTTTTGTTATTTATATTGATATCGACCCAAGGCAAGTGGATGTAAATGTTCATCCTGCAAAGCACGAGGTGCGTTTTCATCAAGGCCGGTTAGTGCACGACTTTATATTACAGGCGATTAAGCAAGTAGTTGTGCCTCTACAAGGCGAATTTGCAACTAATCAAGCGCCCACAGACGATTACCAATCCTCAGCGTTTATTGAGCAGCCAAGTCATGCGGCTAATAACCAGCCAGTTCAGCAGGGGTATGATTACCCTAAGTCACAGTTGCAGCCAATAGATTCACAAAACGGTGGTTTTACTAGTCGTGCCTCCTCTAATCGCGCAGGGTCAGGGGCTGGCGCTACGGGGTATGCTTCACCGTCTCAAAAACATGGTGCAAATCATCACGATGTAAATGCATTTTATCAAGGGGTGAGTGAGCAACAAGCCGCTCATTTTGAGCATAGTGTATCAACGCAGCCCGTTATTGATGAGAGCGCTGCACACGCATTAAAAAGTGTGCAGATATTAAATGTAAATAAAGGCGTGTGTGTATTTACTCAACAGCAGCAGTTATTTTGTTCACACTATAAGCATGCACTTGTTGATTACTGGCATGCACAAATAAAAGAGTTGGGTAATTTAGAGGGTAAAGCCTTGTTACTACCCGTAAGAGTTAACCTTGAAAAAGCTGACTGCGAACTAATAGCTCAGCAGCAATCGTGGTTTACTTTATTAGGCTTTGAGCTAGTTATTGAAAAACAGTTTGTGATGGTTAAAAAGCTACCCACGTGTTTATATTTACTTGAAGTATCAGCTGCGGTCGAGAGCTTGCTTGGCGCATGTAAAACACAGCTCAACGAGTTACAAGCGTGGCTTACATGGCAGCTTGGTTGTGTACCAGAACGCTTTTATGAAAGTAATGCATTTATTGAATTACAAATTAGCTTACAAAATAATCCGCAAACAATTGAACGTTTAAAAGAAAAAGCAGTTAAAATAGACCTAGAACACTATTTAACGCAATTAAATTAAGGTACCCGTGTTGAGCAATTTACCGGTCATATTTTTAATGGGCCCAACCGCAGCTGGTAAAACGGCGTTGGCAATTTCACTGTGTGAGCACTTAAATACAGAAATAATCAGCGTTGATTCAGCGTTAGTGTATAAAGGTATGGACATAGGTACGGCAAAGCCCGATGCAGAAGAACTAGCTCGTGCTCCGCATCATTTAATTGATTTACTCGATCCGAGCGAAACCTATTCGGTCGCCGATTTTAGACGTGATGCGATAAAAAAAATTGATGAATTCCATCAACAAGGTAAAGTACCAATATTAGTGGGTGGCACCATGATGTACTTTAAATCTTTAATTGATGGATTATCGCCACTGCCAGAAGCCTGCTCAGTAGTTAGAGCGGAGCTTGAAGCGCAAGCAAAACAATTTGGCTGGCCACATTTACATCAAGAGCTGGCTAAAGTAGATCCGCAAGCGGCCGACAAAATAAGTGAAAATGATTCACAAAGAATAAATCGAGCTTTGGAAGTTTACCGTATTAGTGGTAAAACAATGACTGAATTGCAAAAGCAAAAGCAGCCAACGTTACCTTATACTTTTCATCAATTTGCGATTGCGCCTGATGATCGCAGTGAATTACATCAGCGAATTGAAAAAAGGTTTAAAATAATGATAGAACAGGGGTTTGAAAAAGAAGTTTCGACCCTATATCTACGTAAGGATTTACACCCCAATATGCCTTCTATTCGTTGTGTAGGTTATAGACAAATGTGGGATTATCTTGCGGGTGAAGTAGACCATGATGAGATGGTTTTTCGCGGCATTGCTGCAACGCGTCAACTGGCAAAACGTCAGCTAACGTGGTTACGGAGTTGGCCTGATGTTACTTGGTTAACAACAGACGATGAAGAAAACTTGCATCGCGTAGTAAGTTCGCTAAGCTAGTAGTAGTTGCGAATTATTTAATTAAATAAGTTCAGCTACTTAAATTATAATAACACCTAGAACGAAGGAACAATAACATGGCAAAAGGCCAATCGTTACAAGACCCATTTTTGAATGCACTACGTCGTGAGCGCATTCCAGTATCAATCTTTTTGGTAAATGGCATAAAATTACAAGGTAAAATTCAGTCATTTGACCAATTTGTTATTTTACTTGAAAACACTGTAAACCAAATGGTGTATAAACACGCAATTTCAACAGTTGTACCTGCTCGTGCAGTCAACTTCCAAGGTGTTCAAGGGAGCGATGACACTGAAGAGCAAGAACCAGGAAATATTTAATTAGGAGCGTAATGCTTGTTTGACCGCTATGAATCCGGCGAACAGGCAGTCTTAGTTCATATCGACTTACCTAAAGATGGCGATCGTGAAGATCTTCATGAATTAGAGTTGTTGGTATCTTCTGCTGGTGTTAGTAGTTTGGCGGTTGTGCAAGGCAGCCGCCAAGCACCACATCCGAAACTATTCGTCGGTACCGGTAAAGCAGAAGAAATAGCTGAGATTGTCAAAATCCACAATGCAGATGTTGTCATCTTTAATCATCAATTAAGTCCGTCTCAAGAACGTAATTTAGAGCGCGTTTGCCAATGTCGTGTACTTGATAGAACAACACTTATTCTTGATATTTTTGCCCAAAGAGCCCGTACCCACGAAGGTAAGCTACAAGTAGAGCTTGCTCAGCTTAGGCATATGTCTACTCGATTAATCCGAGGGTGGACTCACCTTGAGCGCCAAAAAGGGGGAATAGGTTTACGAGGCCCAGGCGAAACACAGCTTGAAACCGATAGACGTTTATTGCGCGCGCGCATTAAAAATATTCGTGCCCGATTAGCCAAAGTTGCTGTACAACGTGAGCAAGGTAGACGTGCGCGTACGCGTAACGAAATTCCTACCGTGTCGCTTGTAGGGTATACCAATGCGGGTAAATCAACCCTGTTTAACCGTATAACAGACTCAGATGTATACGCAGCGGATCAGCTTTTTGCCACGCTTGACCCAACACTACGTAAACTTGATATAGGTGATGTTGGTTCGGTTATTTTGGCCGATACAGTGGGATTTATTCGCCACTTACCGCATGATTTAGTGGCAGCCTTTAAAGCCACACTGACAGAAACGCGTGAAGCCGACCTACAATTACATGTAATTGATGTGGCAGACCCGCGCAGACGCGAAAACATAGAGGAAGTACAGTCGGTTCTAAAAGAGATTGAAGCTGATGAAGTACCGCAATTATTAGTTTATAACAAAATTGATGCGCTTGATGATGTAAGCCCACGAATTGATCGGGATGACCAAGGACAGCCTATAAGAGTATGGTTATCTGCACAAACCGGCGAAGGGTGTGAGCTACTTAGTGAGGCAATAAGTGACCTGCTTGCTAAGAAAATGCTTAGTGGTACGTTATTACTTGCCCCTCAATATGGCCGCTTAAGAGCGTCTTTATTTAGCTTAAGTGCAGTCCATGAAGAGCGCTTTGATGAACATGGTAACTGGTTGTTGGATGTACGTTTACCTATGGTTGAATGGAACCGATTAATTAAAGAGTTTGGTCCTGAAATTGAAGGTTTTATCAATCGCGATTAAAAATTGGCACATAAATGTCGGTTTTTGTATGAGAAACGCGGTAGATTTGATAGATTTAACACAATTTCCTAATTTATTTAGATAACAATGGAGTATAGCTATGGCCTGGAATGAACCGGGTAATAATGGCAATGACAAAGATCCGTGGAACAATAAAGGCGGACGTGATCAAGGCCCACCTGATTTAGACGAGGTGTTCCGTAAGTTTAGCAACAAGTTAGGCGGCATATTTGGCGGTAAAAAATCCGGCAATAATAGTGGCGGTGGACTTGGCGGAGCCGGTATTTCATTTATCCTCATTATCGCCGCAATTGTGTGGGCGTTAAGTGGTATTTATACGGTTAAAGAAGCCGAACGTGGTGTGGTACTGCAATTTGGTAAGTATGACCGTATTGCAGAGCCAGGCTTACGCTGGAAAATGACCTTTATTGAAACGGTTATCCCGGTAGATATTGAAGCTGTGCGTTCATTATCTGCATCTGGGTTTATGCTAACGGAAGATGAAAACGTAGTAAGCGTTGAGTTTGAAGTGCAATACCGTGTTATTGACCCGTACCTTTACAAGTTTAGCGTAACTAATGCTGATAACAGCTTAGAAGAAGCACTTGATAGCGCGTTACGTTACGTTGTTGGCCATGCAAAAATGGACCAAGTACTGACTAATGGCCGTGAAGTTGTTCGTCAAAATACGTGGGATGAGCTTAATAAAATCATCGAACCGTATAACTTAGGTTTAATTGTGACCGATGTGAACTTTAAAGATTCGCGTCCACCAACTGAAGTAAAAGATGCATTTGATGACGCTATTGCCGCACAAGAAGATGAAGAGCGTTTCATCCGTGAAGCAGAAGCGTATGCACGTGAAATTGAACCGCGCGCGCGTGGTCAAGTAACACGTATGACGCAAGAAGCAGAAGGTTATCAAGAACGCATTACACTTGAAGCACAAGGTGAAGTGGCTCGTTTTGAAAAGCTATTACCTGAGTATCAAGCAGCTAAAGAAGTAACGCGCGAACGTTTATACATTGATGCTATGGAAGAGGTGCTTAGCAGCAGTTCTAAAGTCATTGTTGATGTTAAAGGCGGTAACAACATGATGTACTTACCACTTGATAAAATTATGGAAAAGCAAGGCACTGCAACACGTGTAGCTTTACCAAGCTCAAGTGATATTCAAGATTTACGCAATAAAGTAAATACATCACGAAATAGCACTGTGAATAGCGGTAATGACCGTTTTAACAGTGATCGCTTTAACAATAACGGGAGATAAGCGTAATGAAAAACTTTAGTTTAGTCATACTATTAGCTGCCATTGTTATGTCTTTCTCTGCGGTATTTGTAGTACCTGAAGGGCAAAAAGCGATTGTGTTGCTATTTAGCAAAGTTGAAAAAGACAGTGAAGACAAAGCCGTTGTATACAGCCCAGGCCTTCACTTAAAAGTACCATTTTTTAGCCAAGTACGTCGTATTGATGCACGTATTCAAACGCTAGATGGCACGCCAGACCGCTTTGTAACAAGCGAGAAAAAAGACTTAATTGTTGATTCGTTTGTTAAATGGCGCGTAAACGACTTTAGCGCATTTTACCTTCGTGCTCGTGGTGATAAGCAATACGCTGAAACACTACTAAAGCAAAAAGTTAATAATGGTCTGCGTACTAACTTTGGTACGCGTACTATTCGCGAGATTGTATCGGGTGAGCGTAGTGAGCTAATGGAAGAGGCGTTAGTACAAGCTTCTGAAAGTGCGCGCGAGTTAGGTATTGAAGTACTTGATGTGCGTGTTAAGCAAATTAACTTACCACAAGAAGTGAGTAGCTCTATTTACCAACGTATGCGCGCTGAGCGTACAGCTGTTGCAAAAGAGCACCGCTCGGAAGGTCAAGAAAAAGCGGAAACTATTCGTGCAAATGTTGACCGCCGTGTAACGGTAATGCTTGCTGATGCAGAGCGTAATGCGCGCTCAGTACGTGGTCAAGGTGATGCAGAAGCTGCCGCTATTTATGCTAAAGCATACAACAAAGATCCAGAGTTCTTTGGTTTTGTTCGTTCTTTAGAGGCGTATAAAAAGACCTTTAAAGATAAACAAGATGTTATGGTACTTTCACCAGATAGTGACTTCTTTAAATATATGAAAGGCGCTGCAGCGCAATAAGCGATGCCTTAATCATTTAAAAATTTATAAAGCCCCGCCTATGCGGGGCTTTTTGTTAAGTATAATTTAAAACTTTAAATTACTGTTATATATGTGGTTATTTAAAAAGTGTGATGGCCTAAAAAATACGCGCAGAAAAAATAAGCTGAACAGGGGTGATCTTTACTTCAGTTTTCTGGTAAAATCTCGTCCTAATTTTCTCGAAGTGAATTTACAATGGGTAAAAACGTTGTTGTATTAGGCACCCAATGGGGTGACGAAGGTAAGGGTAAGGTTGTTGATCTCCTTACAGACAAAGCATCTTTAGTAGTTCGATACCAAGGTGGCCACAATGCGGGCCATACTTTAGTTATTGACGGTGAAAAGACAGTTCTACACCTTATTCCATCGGGTGTATTACGTGACAATGTTAAATGTGTGATTGGTAATGGTGTGGTTTTATCACCAGAAGCGCTAATGAAAGAAATTGGCATGTTAGAAGAGCGTGGCGTACCTGTACGTGAGCGTCTTTTAATTAGTGAAGCATGTCCGTTAATTCTGCCTTTCCATGTTGCATTAGATGTAGCTCGCGAAACTGCTCGCGGCGACAAGCCAATTGGTACAACTGGCCGTGGTATCGGTCCTGCGTACGAAGATAAAGTAGCCCGTCGCGGTTTACGCGTAGGTGACTTATTCAATCCAGAATTATTCGCAGCTAAACTAAAAGAAGTACTTGAATACCATAACTTCACTTTAGTTAACTACTACAAAGTAGATGCTGTTGATTTCCAAAAAACGTTTGATGATGCAATGGCTGTTGCAGACATCTTAAAAGCAATGGTTGTTGATGTAACTGAGCTTTTAGATCAAACACGTTTAGCGGGCGAACACATTTTATTTGAAGGTGCGCAAGGTACATTACTTGATATCGATCACGGTACTTACCCTTATGTAACCTCTTCAAACACCACTGCTGGTGGCGTTGCGACTGGTGCTGGTTTTGGTCCATTAAACCTTGACTACGTGTTAGGTATTATTAAAGCGTACACTACACGTGTTGGTTCTGGTCCTTTCCCTACAGAGCTTTACGATGGCCTTGAAAAACAAGACCCAGTGGGTAAGCACTTAGGTGATAAAGGTCATGAGTTTGGCGCGACAACAGGTCGTTTACGCCGTACTGGTTGGTTAGATGCTGTGGCAATGCGCCGCGCAGTTCAAATCAATAGCATCTCTGGTTTTTGTTTAACTAAGTTAGATGTTTTAGATGGTTTAGAAACGCTTAAAATCTGTACTGGTTACCAGCTTGAAGATGGCACAGTGACTAATGTAACGCCATTAGCTGCTGAGGGTTACGAGAAAGTAACACCAGTATATGAAGAGATGCCAGGTTGGTCTGAAAACACAGTTGGTGTAACTAGCCTTGAAGGCTTACCAAAAGCTGCGATTGACTACATCAAGCGTATCGAAGAAATCACAGGTGTACCTGTTGATATTATTTCTACCGGCCCAGATCGTGTAGAAACAATGGTACTTCGCAACCCGTTTGCTTAATCACCATTAGTTTAAAAAAAAGCTGCTTTTTGCAGCTTTTTTTATGCCTAAAATTCACCTTGGAACGATCTTTGTATATTATTTGATAAGTTTTATTTTATCCGTGGTAAACATGCGCCTATCTACCTGTAACACTTTTCTAGCGTCTTTGCTCACTCCGTTACTTTTATCTATAAGTAGCAATGTGTTAGCTGAAGAAACGCCCGCTGCGGTGCCGCTTTATACCGAACCGGAGCTGATTGCACTAATAAATAAAAATACACATTTGCAGCGTGTAAAGGCAGACGATTGCCAATTAGTACAAGATATAGAGGCAAGGGCCAATAAAATGGCGCTGCCATCTTACCAATTTTTATATGGCGATATGCTGGCATATAACGTGTGTGTTGAGCGCAATGTGGAATTAGGTGTGTACTACATGCGTAAAGCGGCTGAACAAGGCTTAGCGGCTGCGTTAGAGCAGCTTGGACGTTATTACGACACGGGTCGCTTAGTGCAGCAAGATAAAGCTATGGCCATTATCTACTTACGAGAGGCCTCAGCGCAAGGGAACTTAAAAGCACAGCTAAGGCTGGTTAAGCTTTTTAATGCAGGCTACGGAAGCCCACGTGACTTTGAAGATGCGTATCGGTGGTTATTCAATGCCATGGTGGCAGATAAAGCAACCCATAAAAAAATTGAGCGTGCGCTTAGCTTACTCGCTAAAAAAATGCCCG
Organism: Pseudoalteromonas sp. UBA6610; assembly: GCF_002433295.1. NCBI lineage: Bacteria > Pseudomonadati > Pseudomonadota > Gammaproteobacteria > Alteromonadales > Pseudoalteromonadaceae > Pseudoalteromonas > Pseudoalteromonas sp. UBA6610. Next base: position 21,496 of record NZ_DJHW01000142.1, read on the forward strand.
ATAGTGTTGTTGCCCGCGCCCGATTACCCATGTAAGTGCCGATAACGCACGCTATTTTTATAAAATAAAAAAGCCCTAATATTTAATTAGGGCTTTTTTGCAATAACTGGAAGAGGTTAGCTCTCTTCTTTATTTTTTGTTTTAGCGGGGTCTTTTAACACCGACATTTTTGGCGGCTGAAGTGCAAAAATACGCTCTCCCTCCTGCGGTGGCTTTTCCATATTACTGGTAAATGGGCGAAGCTTTACTGGCGTATCGTCGTCGTTGTCTTTATCACCTTTTAAAATAAACAACGGGATCGCTTCAGGGTTCATCTCTTGGTATTTTTCCCAATCAAATTCTTCTGAAATACGCGTCGCACTTACTTTACCGCCTTTAGCAATAATACTGCTTAGGCGAGCGTAAGAGCCATCTTCACCAAACAAAATTTGTCTAGATAGGAATGTTGCACTGTCTTTGTTCGCTTTAGCATGCGATGTAGATGAGCGCAGTGAAAATACATTTTTTTCATTCAACAAGTGAGAAAAATATTGTACACCAAGCGCATTATGGTGGCGGTTTGGTGAAAGTGCTAATACCGTTCTTATTGTTGTGAGCGGCAAGTAACGCTCAGCATGCTCTGATTGTGGGTTACCATAATAACAGGCAAGGCCGTCCATACGAGCCATTTTACAGTTCTCCCATGCGGGGTCTGATAGATGAACAGGAATGCTTTGCTCTTGTAAACCTTTACCTATAGCGCGAGATACATGGTTTGCACCAATAATCAGTATGGTATTTGGAGAAGGTTGGCGCACGCCCAATAGTTTAGCAACAGGAATAGCAGTTAAGCTTTGCAATACCACAGTGATGATAATAACGGTAAATATTAACGGCACCATTTTTTCTGCATCAGCTACGCCAGCTTCCATCATACTTAGCGCAAATACCGAGCCAACAGCAGCTGCAACAATACCTCTAGGGGCTATCCACGATAGCACCAAGCGCGATTTCATTGGCAAGTCAGTACCAAAAGTAGATATGGCAATACACAATGGACGCGCTATAAATAACACCACTGCAAGGAATATAAATACGTCGCTGTCTAACATCATCAAGTCAGAAAGCTGTAGCCGTGCAGCAAGTAAAATAAACAGTGATGATATTAAAATCATCGATAAGTCTTCTTTAAACTCAAGTACAGAATCGATTTCTAAATCATTTTGATTAGCAAGCCAAATACCAAATACGGTAACAGCCAATAATCCCGATTCATGACTTAAGTGATTAGATACCGAAAAGCTAATAAGCACCAAGGCAAGTATGCCAAATTTATGTAGTTCAAACGGTAGCCATTCACGGCGCATAAGCTGTGTGGTGATCCACCCCGCAACAACACCGATAGAAAGCCCTACGCCGACTGTTTTAACAAGTGCAACAATAGTGTGGCTAAGCACTTCTCCTTGGCCTACCAGCATGACTGCTTCAAATACAAGCACAGCAAAAAGAGCGCCGATTGGGTCAATTACAATGCCTTCCCATCGTAATATTCGGTCAATATCTTGTGTTGGGCGCATCGAATTAAGTAAAGGGGCGATTACAGTAGGCCCTGTTACTACTAGCACAGCGCCTAATACTGCCGCCACCCGCCAGTTAAGCTCAAGTAACCAATAGGCACTTAAGCTTATTACCACACAGGTGGTGATCATGCCGATAGAGCACAGGTTACGTACGACCTTACTTATGCCTTTTAATTCTCTAAAGTGCAAAGTAAGGGAGCCTTCAAATAAAATGACAGCAACGCTCAGTGACACAACAGGAAATAATAAATCACCCAGTAAAGCATCAGGGTCTAATACACCACTAAACGGCCCTAGCAATAAACCGGTAAGCAATAAGAACAAAATAGCGGGTACTTTAAACGCCCACGCTACCCATTGGGCAAGCACCGAACAAAGTGCGATACCGGCTATATAAATTGCTGACATAAATTAAGAATTCCTTATTTATCACAATGTGAAAAGTATAACTTTTGTTAAATATTAATACAGGGGTATACACGTGAAATGTTTAATTTGCTAATAAAATTTTAGCGCTTAATACAAAAATTGTAGGTTAAACTTATTGATTTATTTATAAAAATTGAATTAAAACTCAAAAATAAATATAACTCCTTGATTTTAAATGATTAACCGCTTAGAAGTGAGGCGTAGCTCTACATTAGAGTGATTTTTAGCCTTGATCTTACCCCTTGAAATGTCGTATTATATTTAGAGTTCAAACAATTAGTCATCTAAATATAATTTTGCAAAATAGCGGTAAGTATTAATACTAGCGTCATATTTTCCCTGTAATAATAGATTTGTACGCTATTATTACCATTAATTAGTAGCTATTGTATTATTGAATATCTTGGTATGGTTTTTTCAAACAAGTTTATTTAAGCAATTAAGTAAATAAATGTTTGAGTTGAACTATTACTTTCAATGTTTAGCTCCCATCGTGGCGGCTAAATCTCGGTCCTTAAGTCATCACCCTATCTGTTGGTGTATCTGACTTTAGAGGCTCTATGTATGTTGTTAACAAAAAGGCCGCACACAGCTTTTTACAGCGATACATAAACAACACTTTTTATTTTTATATTTAATAGACCTCCATTTAATTTGGTTGGTGCTGTTTCATGTCTTTACAAATCTAAAAGCAATTTTAGGTCGTGTATTTGCGTGCGTTTAAAAAGTGTATAAACAAACAACCTATTCGAAATTGCGTGTTTTTTACGCAATTACCTAGTTTTAGTTCACACTATGTGAATGCAGATAAAATGGAAAGTTGAGATTTTATGCAAAAGTTAAATTGGCGTCGTATTGTTTTAAAAGTAGGTAGTGCATTAATTGCTCCAGATCAAGATGGGTGCCGTTCACGCTACTTATTAACCATTGCGCAATTTATTGTTCGCTGTCGTGCTCGTGGTATTGAAGTTATTTTAGTATCTTCAGGCTCAGTAGCTGCAGGCTCACACTTATTCCCATCTGACATTCCACGTTCAGTTGTGATGAAAAAAGCGATGGCAGCAGCAGGTCAAACTGAAATGATGGCTATGTGGGATCGCTTTTTCGATTTTCCATCAGCGCAATTATTATTAACCCATGGTGATTTACGTGACCGTGAGCGCTATGAAAGTATTCGCGAAACTATTTTTACTTTGTTAGAGCATGGTGTACTGCCTATCATTAACGAAAATGATGCTGTAACAACTGATGACTTAAAAGTAGGTGACAACGATAACTTATCAGCCATGGTAGCGGCGGCCGCTGATGCAGATGCATTAATGATTTTTTCTGATGTGGATGGTCTGTATGATAAAAACCCAAATTTGCACGACGATGCAGTTTTACTGCCTGAAATAAAATCAATTGATGAGTCTATTTATGCTATGGCAGGATGTGCTACAAGCTCTGTAGGAACCGGTGGCATGAAAACCAAAATTGAAGCTGCCGAAAAAGCAACGTCTCACGGTATTGCTACTTATATTATTAATGGCTTTAAAGAAGAAACCTTTAATAGATTATTGGCAGGTGACAACCCTGGTAGTGTTTTCCTTCCTTATGAAAAACCAATGCAAGAAGCTGTGCACTGGATGACGCATACAGCTAATGAGCAAGGTGAAGTAGTTGTAGATGGCTCGTTTGATGAGTCTCTTGAAGGTGAAAACGGTTGCATACGTGGCGATGAAATAATGGAAGTTCATGGTGAGTTTGCCATTGGCGATACCATTTTAGTTAGAAGCGAGGATGGCACACGTTTAGCAAAAGCCACCGCAAATTATAGTAGTTGCTTGTTAAGCTTTATTGCAGATAACGAGCAAAGTGAATTTAGCGAAAAAATGCAGGATTCTATTGGTCCTGTTATTTCAGAAAAAGATATCGCATTATTGGAGAAGTCATGAGTTTGATTACGGATATTTCACGCCAGGCAGCAAAAGCTGCAAACACACTTGCTTTACTCGACACCGAGACCAAAAACCAAGTGTTAACCGAAATGGCGGCAGCATTACGCGCAGAAAAAGCATTTATAATTAAAGAAAACGAAAGTGATTTAAGCGCAGCACGGGATAATAACTTAGCCGCTTCGATGATCGACCGCCTAACGCTTAACGATGAGCGCATTGAAGCAATGGCAGAGGGTATTGAAGTTATTGTAAGTTTAGATGATCCAGTCGGTCAGCTACGCGACATTACAGAGCGCCCAAATGGCATTAAAATACGTAAAATGCGTGTGCCATTAGGTGTTGTATGTATGATTTACGAAGCGCGTCCTAATGTAACTGCGGATGCAGGCGCATTGTGTTTTAAATCGGGTAATGGTGTTATTTTACGCGGCGGTAAAGAAGCCCTTAAAAGCTCGCAAGCCATTGCGAGTGTAATGCACGGTGTACTTGAAAAACATAACTTACCTCAAGCACTGATCTCAGTTATTCCTGATCCAGACCGTGCATTGCTTATGGAGCTAATGCAGCAACGCGAAAGTATTGATTTAATCATCCCTCGTGGTGGCGAAGGCTTAATTAACTTTGTTACAGAAAACAGTACTATTCCTGTTATTCAGCACTTTAAAGGGGTGTGTCATTTATACGTAGACAAAGATGCCGACTTAGAGGTTGCAGTTAATTTATTATTAAATGGTAAAACACAGCGCACAGGCGTATGTAATGCGCTTGAAGGGCTAGTGGTTCACCAAGACGTTGCTGATGAATTTTTAAATTTATGTGCCGTTGTATTGCGCCAAGAAGGTGTGAAAATTAATGCAGATGAGCAAGCTGCAAAATACTTCGATAATGCTACAGTACTTGCTGATAATGAATTTGGTGAAGAATACTTAGATTTAGAAATTGCTATTCGTGTAGTACCAAGCTTTAGTGCTGCTGTGGAGCATATTGCTCAATTTGGTTCAAACCACACTGAGGTTATTTGTACTAAAAACGATACTGCGGCTGAGCTTTTCCAACGCAGTGTTGATGCATCGGTAGTGATGGTAAATGCATCATCGCGTTTCTCAGATGGCTCGCAATTAGGGTTAGGTGCTGAAATTGGTATAGCTACAACTAAACTACATGCTTATGGTCCTATGGGGCTTGAGTCACTTACAACTGAAAAGTATTTAGTTAATGGCGAAGGCCAAGTACGTAAGTAATATACTCCACTTATAAAAAACGCCGATTGTTTAATCGGCGTTTTTTTATGCATTTTGCAAAGTATGGTTTAGTTTTTCTAACCAGCTTTCTAATGGCTCAGGCCGGTGCAGATGGTATCCTTGTAGGATAACCTCAGGGTACTCTTGTAATAAGTCAAAGTGCGATTGATTCTCGACTCCTTCCGCTACCACTTCTAATTGAAACAACCTGCCAAGGCTGACAATCATATCAATAATTAATTTATCGTTGTTATCAGTGGGGGCTTCAAGCACAAATGAGCGATCTATTTTTAGCTCATGAATAGGTAACTGTTTTAAGTAGGTTAAACTTGAGTAGCCCGTGCCAAAGTCATCTATTGATACACGTACGCCCAGCTTTTTAAGGTAGTGTACGGCTTCAATGGCCGCTTCCATGTGATTAAGTAACGTCCCCTCTATTATCTCAATGGTGAGTTGTTGAGGATTAATATCAACACTTTTAATTTGTTGGCTTATAAAGTTTAAAAATCGCGGTTCATGAAAATGTCGACCGCTTATATTTACCGAAATATTCAAACTTGGGTGGCTGTATTTAAGCTTGGTAAGTAAATTAAGTGCATTAGTTGTAACCCAGCAGTCTAACTCAAAAATAACATCAGATTCTTCAGCTATTGATATAAATTCACATGGGCTTATAAAGCCTTTTTGAGGGTGATTCCAGCGCAGCAGTATTTCTGCGCCTTTTAACGTTTGCTTACTATCAAATTGCGACTGTAAAAATATGGATAGCTCATTTTGAGGAATGGCTTTTCTTAAGTCTTGTTCAATTTCAAAACGTCGTTTAGCCTGCTCGCCAAATGTGGTATCAAAAAATGTAACTCTGTTTCCGCCTTTTTCTTTGGCTTTATAGCAGGCTGCTTCACAATTTCTGATTGTCTCAATAGCACTTTCCCATACATCGTCTCGCGGGAAAATATAAGTGCCTATACTAATTGTTAAGCTAACCTCTTGCCCATCAACGTCAAAAGGGCGGTTGACTGCGTTTAAAAGCTCTTGCGCTTTGTTTTCGGCGATTGATTGCGCACGTGTACGCCCAATTCCTTTATCTACGCTACATAAAGCAGCAAATTCATCACTGCCTAAGCGTGCAATAATATCTTTTTTATCTACATTGGCATGAATACGCTGAGCAAGCTCCTTTAAAATATTATCCCCTGCTAAAAGCCCTAAGCCATCATTAATAGAGTGGAAGCTGTCAATGTCGATAATATAAATATAGGCACATGTTTTATCGCTACTGCAATCTTGTAGTTGCTGTTCTAATTGCTTTAAAAAACCGTTACGGTTTGGCAGCTTAGTAAGCTCATCATGCCAAGTTAGGTAATCTATGCGCTCTTGCGTTACTTTTACGCTTGAAATATCACTAAAAACGCCAATGTAGTGAATGTTGGTATCTTGCTCGCTTTTTACCATGCTAAGTGTTAATAGCTCAGGGTATAGCTCGCCATTTTTTCTTCGTGTTACAAGTTCACCGCTCCAGTAGCCCGCTTCGTTAGCGTGCTTCCATACCTCATCAAAGCTAATACTTGGGTGATTATTTTGTTTGATCTCTTTTAAATCCATTTCCAACGATTCAGCTTCGCAATAGCCGGTAATTCTACAAAACGATGGATTAACAGCGATAATCTTGCCACCGCTATTAGTAATCACAACACCATCGGCGGTACTAGTAAGTGCCTGGTAAAATAACTTTTGCTTAGATGACAGCTGCTTTAGTTCTTCCTCGCGTTGGCTTAACTCTTTGGCAAGAGCTTCTATTTCTAGTAATTTGTCGTGTAAGTCAAAGTTTTTTTCGATAAGTCTGTCTAGCATGCCTTGTGCAGTAATGTGCGTACGTATGCGCGCTCTAACCAAAGCTAACTTGTAAGGTTTATGGATATAATCAATGGCACCCATTGCAAAGCCTTTCTCTTCAGACTCTACTTCAGTAAGTGCGGTGACAAAAATGATGGGAATGCCTTTGGTATTTTGCTTTGCTTTTAATCTTTTACATACTTCATAGCCATCCATGCCTGGCATCATAATATCGAGTAAAATTAAATCTGGGCGTGTGGATTCAACAAATACAAGCGCTTGTTCACCACTTGTTGAAATGCGTACATCGTAGTCTGCAAGTAGGCCCTCAACTAATACATGTAGGTTGCTAGGTTCATCATCAACAATGAGTATCAAAGGCTTTCGCGGTTGAGTTACTGCAGGTTGATTGCTGCCAGCGAGAAAGGTTGAATGCACACTAAATCCTTATTCTTTAATTACCCCTTAAAGTTAGTTTATAGTTGCCATAATTGTCTAGTTTTTATAGTTATTTCTGTATTTATCAATAAGTTTAATCACTAAAGCGTAGTTAAAGTTATCTATTGCCTCTTTTAGCTTGAATAATGGATGGGAATGATCGAATTTTTGAAGCGCAATTTCTCTAACTAATTTACTAGGAATAGGACGGGCAGATAACGCTAAAGAATAGATTTCATCAATTAATGTATCTGGATTTTGCCCAGAGCTCATAGCTTCTGGCTGATGATTATAAGAGTTTGTTACCAGTAGCTGTCTGACTGCATAAAGTGCTAAGGTCAATTGTTCATTAAAAACACTAAGATCGGTGCATGCGTTACTGCTCAGTTCTAACTCTGCTTTTTTAGCGCTTTGCTCTAGTAGCTCTAACCCTAGGGTGCCGGCTAAGCCTTTTAAGTTATGCATCGCTCTAGCTAATGTTTTATGCTCATTATTTTTCAAGTGCTTTACAGCTACCTCCATAAAGTGGCTGTAATCGGTATTAAACTTAGTGAATATTGAATTAATGAGTTCATTATTATCTTCAAGATTAGAGCGTGCTACATTGAGGTTTAATGTACTTAACGTATGGGTTTTTGTTAGATGCTTTTCTATGCTGTCACAAAGCAGACCAAATAATAACGGCTTGACTAAATAGTCATCCATGCCTGCTCGAATGGCGGCTTTCTTATCATTAGAAAATACAGCTGCAGTTACAGCAACAATAGGCGTTGTATATCCCCTTTGACGCAGTATTCGCGTCGCTTCTAGGCCATCCATCACTGGCATTTGAATATCCATAAAAATAATATCAATTGCGTTTTCTTCTACTTTAATGAGTGCTTCCTCGCCATTACTTGCAGAGATAACAGTCATATTCATTTTAGTTAATAGTGCTTCAAGAATCTCTTGGTTTACAGGGTTATCATCTACTGCAAGTGCGGTGTAACCGGTAAACTGTGGGTAAGACTCTCCTTCTTTAAGCTGTGTTGAGTCGGGTAATAATAAACGCATTAACTGAGAATCAGTGTGAGTATTACCTATTGTTATAATATCAATATGATCGCTATCGGGGACTGCCTGCGGGTGCTCTTGATCGTTAATGAGTAAAATAAGCAGCAGTTTGTGTTTATTTTTTTGTTTTTGTAAGTACAGTTGCTGCAAAATAAAATTATCTTTTAGTTCTTTGTGTGACAACGTCATGATCACAATATTAAAAGGGTTACTCGGTTGAGACATTTTTGCAATTGCACGTAGCGGCTCTTGGGTAATTTCTGCAGTAATATCAGCGTTACTTAATAACTTAGTGAGTGATTTTATTTGCTCAGTATCGGGACTAATTAGTAAGGCATGCTTTTTAAGCGCTTCTTTGCTCGTCATTTTAAACGGTAGTGTAAAATAAAACTCACTCCCGACGTGGGGTGTGCTGCGTACTTGTATTTCGCCGCCTAGTAACTTGGTTAGTTGCTTACAAATAGTTAAACCTAATCCGGTGCCGCCATATTTACGTGTTGTACTGGAATCGCCTTGGTAGAACGAGTCAAAAATTGAGGCGGTTTGCTCTGGCGTCATGCCTATGCCTGTGTCTTTAATACCAAAGCGTAACTGTATTTGCTGCTCATCTTGTGTTGTGGCCTCAATTGTTACTGTTACTTCACCGCGCTCTGTAAATTTAATGGCATTACCTACACAGTTATTAATAATTTGACTCAAGTGCAGTGGATCGCCCATCAGCTCAAGCCCTGCATCAACATGCAATACAAAATTAAGGCGCAACCCTTTTTGTTTCGCATTTACCGAAAATAAATTTTTTACATTAGAAACCACGGTATGCAAAGTAAAAGGGATTGATTCAAGCTTTACTTTGTCAGACTCAAGCTTTGAAAAGTCGAGTACGTTATTAAGTATTTGCAGTAAGTTTTGAGCGCTTGAAAACGCTTTATCTGCATAGTGTTTTTGTTTTGCTGGAAGAGCGCTGCTTTGTAATAGCTGCAGCATGCCTAAAATACCGTTCATTGGAGTGCGAAGCTCATGGCTCATATTAGCTACAAAGTCACCTTTCGCTTGGTTGGCATTTTTTGCTTGGGTGATGGCAACTGTAAGCTCTTTATTCATTAATTCCATTTTAGAATTAAGCGCTTGGGTTTCTGCTAGTAGCTCTTTTGTTTGTTTGTTTTTTAAATACAGCGCATTAGCCGCGGTAATAACCGAGTTAATTTCATTTTGATGATGCTCATCACTATTTAGTGTTACTTGCTTTTCATTGCTCATATCATTTAACAGCTTAGTTAATTTCGCAATGGGCTTAATGACAGAGTTAAATATAAAAAAGGTAATTACTATTATGATAACAGTGATCAGCGCGGCAAAAAGGTTGGCCATTTCGGTACTTTTTAATACGTGGTCTCTTAGCTGCTGCTCGGTCTGGGTGAGCTTTTGCTTCTCTACATCCCTAATTTTTTCGGCTAGGTAAAGCAGCTCGTTTTCTATTCCTGTTAAAACTACATTTATCGAAAACGTATAGCTACGGGTTAAAATAACTAATTGGCTATACGCTTGCTCAAGCTCGTCAGTATTATTAAGTAGGTTAACATTAGCGGTTTCAATACTCGCCAGTAGGGTATTTAAGTGTGCTAGGTTATCTTGCACATTTTGTGCTTCATCATAATTTGGCTTGTGTAAATAATTGGTTGTTGCTTGTTCTATATTGCTAATAGTTAAAAGGGTATTCACTATTTTATTTTGCTTGTTGGTTAGCGTGTTTTTTTTAAGCTCATTAAGTTGTGCTTTTAGCGCTTCAATAGGTTGTTTGAACTGTGTAATGTACAGCTGCTCTCGTTTGGTTCTGTTAACGACTACGCGATTAAATGTATCTTGATAATTATTTAAGTACTCGTTAAGGCGCTTTATATTGTTTTGATAGTTTTCATCATACTCATTTAAATATGTACTTAGCGTATCTAAATCCCTTTTTGCAGCATTTAAGTGCATATTAAACTTTTCAATGGTATTGCTATTAGCATGATCTAGATAAGCAATGGCTTGGCTTTGTAAAGAAATCACATCGTTTTCTAAACGGGTAACGGACTCGCTTTGTAATAAAGCTTTGTGCTGCGCATTTTGCAGCTCAAAAAGTGATTTTTGCGAATAATTGAATAGGTAACTTTGCAAAATTAATAAAGTAATTAATACGCAGAGGGCAATTATTATTTTTGATTTTATTGAACGGGTTATCATTATCTGCTTATTAACTCATACCATTTTTGCAAGCTGTAATCGTAAGTCGGCATAACGCTATTCCAAACAGCTACATTGCTTAAGCGTTTTAAATAGCTACCACCATTTCGCTGCTCGCCGGCTTTTACTGCGACTTGTTTTTGGGTGTTTAGTAAGTCAACCGAAGTGGGCTTGCCTAAGTACCAGTAATCCCATTCACTTGGTGAAAGCATTGATTTTGAGCGCTGTGGGTTACTAATGTAATACCCTTGGCGAGCAATAAATGCGCCGGCCCACCCCGAAAGCCACCAGTTCATGTAATCGTATGCGGCATCTTTTTGATTATTATTAACCTGTGACGATAAGCACATTACCCCATGCCAACCACGGTAGCCCTCTTTTGGAGCGGCAAATCGCACGTTAACATTTTGACTATTGAGCGCGGCCACAGCGGGGGAAAACATACTTTCTATGTGCACGCGTTGGCTTTTCATAAATTCAACAGACTCTGGCACCGAGTTCCAATAACCTGCAAAATGCCCTTGGCGTTTATAGTCAATTAAAATACTAAATAAACGGTCAAGCTCGGAGCGAGTAATCGCACCAATATCTTTAAATGTTATTAACCCTTTGCTTTGTGCTGCCAAGGCAAGGTCAAATAAGCCAATTGTGGGTGCATTTACAATGCCTACTTTACCTCGGTGGGCATCATCAAGTAACCAGCCCCAACTTTCAGTTTCGTAGGCAATGCCAGGTTTTATCTTAGCGGTGTTATAGCCAAAAGAGTCAACATTATGTACATAGGGCAAAAAGCTAATGTAATCGCTTTCGTTTGCGCTTAGTGTGCCGTCCTCTTGTACATTGAGTAATTTATAAGGGGCGTCGCCTGCACCTAATTTTGCATCGGGGGTGAGCTTCCCCGTTTTGGTTAGAGAATTTATTTCATTAAAGTAGGTTAGCCGTTTTTTTTCTATGGGCTGAATAGACCCCGCCCGCCAAAGCACATTTATACTGTTTGACCATTGCTCATATAAATCAAATGAGCCAGGGTCCATGGAGGCTTTTTGTAATACGGCAGCACTACCTGCAGGGGAAAATTCTATATTTATGCCTAAATCAAGCATTGCTTGTTTACGAATGGCTTCTTGTAGCGTTACATGTGTTCCTAAGACTCTTAGGGTTACTTTTTTTCGGGCAAACACATATGGTACATGTGTAACTACACCCGCGGTTAAACCGATGACAGCGAGCTTTTTTAACGTGGTGCGTTTAGGGGTATCCATTGTTTAAGCCAAAAGTATGATTGCTACAGATGAGATAATTTATAGCCAACAAAGACTAAACAAACAAGGAATGCGCAAATATAAAAGTTATTTTGTAGAAGATAAAAGAATAATAAGACGATGAAAAATAGGAAGTAATAGAAGAGTAGGAAAGTGGTGGAGCTAAGCAGGATCGAACTGCTGACCTCCTGCGTGCAAGGCAGGCGCTCTCCCAGCTGAGCTATAGCCCCACATTCCTAAATTACATAGTTGTAATTACTTGGCTGCTGAGTTCCAAGCGGGGTGAACTCTAAATATTTTTATAAATTTGGTCAAGTATTTTTTAGCAATATTTAACTGTTATCGTTTATTTTTGATAGACTCGAGAAAAATACCTCGCGAAACGACAAAAACAATGAAAAAAAGTATCTGTATACTTGCTTTGCTACTTGCAGGGTGTGCAAGTAATGAAGCGCCTCCTTATGAAATAAATAACAAGCAGTTTTATGAGAACGTGGATGAGCAAGGTAACAAAATATTTGCTTATGTTGTATCGGTAAAGGCTGAGCATCGCAGTAACATAAACTTAAATAACGGCGGGCGAGGCGAAAAAAGACCGAGCCGCTCTGATGTAAAACGTTACATAGAACAAGAACACTTCGAAGACTCTAGTGTGTTAAAACTTAAGCTTGAGGATGAAGCCGTCAGGTTTTTAAACGAAACCCTTAGTGAAAATAACTATTGTGAAAATAAACACGAAATTACACAAGTACTATGGCGTGACTTAAGTGTGCAGTTAAGAGGGCGTTGTTTGTAGTATGTTGGCCGATAAAGCAAAGCTTGCGCAGTTGTTAGCGCAATTAGGTATAAATTACGATGTAATAGAACACCCTGCGTTACATACCAGTTTAGATGCTGATGCATTTATGGTGGAGCGCCCAGGTACGCGACTTAAAAACTTGTTTTTGCGTGATAACGAGGGCAAAAAGCACTTTTTAGTAATTACCGCACACGACAAACAGCTCGATTTAAAAACCCTATCTAAGCAACAGGGGCTTTCTCGGTTGGGGTTTGCCTCTAGCGAGCGGTTAGCACGTTATTTAAAAGTGGCGCCCGGGTGTGTGTCTATGCTTGCTTTAGCAAACGATAAACAAAGCAATGTTACTTTGTGGCTTGATCAAGATATTTGGTTTAACGAGCTGTTTCATTGTCACCCGTTTGAAAACACCCAAACTTGGCTGCTTTCAAAAAATGATTTAAATACCTTTTTTGAGCATACAGGGCATCAGCCTCGGGTAATGTTTTTACCTTCTCGATAGCCTAAAGTGACTAAGACTAAACCAATAAAACACACACTCAGTAAGCAAAGCATAAATGCAGTTTGCCCTGAGTGTTGATAAACAATACCAGGCAATAACGAGCCCAGTGCCCCGCCACTATAATAAAACGATACATACCCGCCATTTGTTACACTTGCAGGCGCTTTGCTAATCTTGTTAACAAGCGGAGCAGCGCTTGAGTGTATAACAAACATAGCAGCACAAAATAACGTAAACGCGATTAAAAATACACTCAGTTGCTGGCTTATAAGTAATACAATGCTTAAGTTATACACGATAAAAACCGCAGCAAGTAAATGCCAAGCTGAAGGCACTTTTTTAGCAAGCCAAGGTGTTGCAATAGATGCTAAAGCACCGATTAAGTAGCCGCTGTACACTAAGCCAATATCGCGTGTGTTTGTAATTAAAAAGGTGTTTTGCAAAATAAATGGTAGGTAATTTAATAAGGCTGCAAAGCAAAAAAACATACAAAAAACGGCGCCATACAATTTTAGTACTGCCGCATCTTTTAGCTGCTTAATATACGTTAACGGCGTAAGCGCTGATTGATTAGATACCACAAAGCCCGTGGGCTTTATACTTATAGCCAGGCCAATAAGCACAATCGAAATAACATAATAAAAACTTTGCCAATGCCATACATCACTAAATAAAGCGGCTAATACTCGGCCAAAGTAGCCGCCAGCTATGGTACTGCCTATGTATAAGGTCATATTTTTTTGTAAGGCATCTGCGCTGTAACGTATACCAATAAAGCTTGTCATCGCGGTAAGCGCGGCAGGTAAGGTTAAGCCTTGTATAAAGCGCACCAAAAGTAATAGCTCAAAACTTGGCGCTACTGTAAACAGTATGCAGCTAACCCCTAAAATAAACATAGCAATACGTAAAATAATAAGCGGGTTTTGCTTGGCTAAAAATAGCCCATAAACCAAAGGTGCAATTGCTAAAGGCAGCATGGTTACGCTCATTAAGCTGCCGGCAAGCGCAGGGGGAACGTTAAATTCGCTAGCAAATAAGCTCAATAAAGGCTGAGGTGCGTACAGCACAAAAAATATAAACACCGAGCAAATAAGTAAATGAGCAAAACGCATTGTAAGGCTTAAAACATAAGCTGATAAGTTAGCCAAAGTATATGAAAAATGGCTTATATTTCATAGGTTAAATCATTAACAATTGCGCTAAATCAAAGTGTATATTCAGCCCTTTGCTAGATTAATGCTAATAGCACTGTTATTTGTACTCGTTGGTGATTAAAATAAACCTAATATAAGTTTTTAGTGGAACAAAGCCATGGGTTCATTACAAGACCAATTGCTGCAAGCAGGGTTAACAACATCGCACAAAGCTAAAGTTGCTAAGTCAGAAAAACGTAAGCAACAAAAAAAGCAAAAAAAAGGGGCTACCAGTAACCCAAGCGATCTGCAAAAGCACATACAGCAAACTAAATTAGAGCAGCAAAAAAAGGCTGAAGAACTTAACCAGTCGCGCCAAGAAGAGCTTAAGCAACGTGAGCAGGTTGCTCGTGTTAAGCAAATACTTGAGCACCATAACCAAGACTCTATTCGTGGTGAGCGTACCTTTAATTTTACTTACGATAACAAAGTAAAAGGGATAGATGTAAACGAGAAAACCCAAAAAGCGTTATCGGGTGGTCGTTTAGCTATTTGTGTACTGGAAGGGCAGTTTTACGTACTCGATGATGAGCCGGCGCGTAAAGTCGCAGAAGTTGATGAAAAGTACATTGTTTTTCATGTTGAACCTGAAAACAAACCAAAAGATGAAGACGACCCATATGCAGACTTTGAAGTACCAGATGATTTAGTATGGTAAGTGTCTGTTCAGTATTGTTTGCTAAAGTTAACAACAATGGCTGAAAACGTAGTCATGTTTGTTTGATCGCCTAACGTAAATTGATACGTATGCTTTTTACTAGATTGTTTACTACAATAAATAGACTATTTTCTAACCGTCAAAAAGAAGAGTGAATATAATGAGCAAGATGAAAGCACTAATAGTAGGCGCGGGTATTAGTTTAGCCGCAAGTTTTTCGTTTAACGCCGCCGCTGCAGATGGCGAAGCCCTTTACACCCAAAAAATGTGTCAAACATGTCACGGTGCAGAAGGTAAAGCACCTATTATGGGCGCATACCCTAAAATTAATGGTCAAAACAAAGACTATTTAGTGGCCCAAATGAAAGATATTAAATCGGGCGCGCGTAGCAATGGTATGACTGCCGCAATGAAAGCAATGGTTGCAACGGTAACGGACGAAGAGTTTGAAGCAATTGCTGACTACCTTTCAAAGGTAAAATAAAGCACCGCGTTTAAAAACGTATTATCGTTTTAAATTAAAGCGCAGCGTAAACAGCCACACAATTGTGTGGCTGTTTTGTTTGTGTTTGCTATAAAATTAATACTGCTTTAGACTTCTAAACATCTATTCGTACCTGAGTTGTTGTACGTATTTTAAAAGGCTGATTATGATTGATTTACCCCAACTAGATTTAAAAAATAAAGTGTCGGAGCAAGAGTGGCAATTGCGCGTAGATTTAGCAGCTTGCTACCGATTAGTAGAGCATTTTCGTTGGGGGGATTTAATATACACGCATTTATCGGCACGTTTACCTGGCACTGATCACTACCTTGTAAATGCGTTTGGCTTAACGTTTGACGAAGTAACTGCATCAAACCTAGTAAAGGTTGATTTGCACGGCAATATTATTGACGACACCCCCTTTAGCATTAACCCAGCAGGTTTTACTATTCATAGCGCAATTCACGAAGTGCGTGAAGATGCTCATTGTGTTATTCACTTACATACAAAAGAAACCATTGCCGTTGCTACACAAAAAAATGGCCTATTGCCACTAAGCCAATACTCTATGTTTTCGCTCCCTTCGCTGTCGTACCATGGCTATGAAGGGCTGGCTGTAAATGATGACGAGCGCAAAGTATTACAAGATGATTTAGGCAATACCAATCATATGCTATTGGTAAATCATGGTGGCTTAACCGTAGGCCCAACCGTAGGCGATGCCTTTATGCGTTTTTATGACTTGCAACGTGCCTGCGAAATTCAGCTTGCATTACAAGCCAGCTCACAAGAGGTTATTCCGGTGCCGCAGCCAATTATCGACAATATTTATAACCAAGCTAATGTGGTACATAGCGGCAGCACAGGTGGGCAATTAGCGTGGCCTGCCATGTTACGAAAAGCGTACCGACTTGATCCCAGTTTTGCACAATAGCCTGCGTGGCTAATAAGGAATTTTAATGAAAGTAAATCGCGTAGAAGTATTTGATATTCATTGCCCAGAGCGTCCAGCATGGACGCCGGTTTTTGTACGTATTCATACCGATGAAGGTATTAGTGGTGTAGGTGAGGCTGGTTTGGCTTACGATTTAGGCCACAGCGCAGCAGCGGCAATGATAAAAGAAATGGCTGATGCTTTTTTAATTGGGCACGACCCGTTTCAAACCGAAAAGTTATGGTCGCGTATGTTACGCGAAAGCTTTTGGGGTTTAGGTGGCGGCCCTGTTGTTTATGCAGCAATGAGCGCCATAGATACAGCACTTTGGGATATAAAAGGTAAAGTACTTGGTTTACCTGTATACCAATTACTAGGCGGTAAAGTAAACGATAAGCTGCGTACTTATGCATCGCAGTTACAGTTTGATTGGGACAGCGAATTTAAAGCGTTAGTACAACCGCAAGAATACGCAGAAGCTGCGTTAAAAGCGATTGGCGAAGGTTATGATGCAGTAAAAGTTGACCCTATCCAATACGATAAAGACGGCAATACGTATTACGACCGTACTAAAATAATTTCTCGCGCTGAAATGAAGCTATACCGTGCTCGTATGCAAGCTATACGTGAAGCAGTTGGCGATGAAGTGGATATTATTTTTGAGTGCCACAGCTTACCTGGCGCGACCTCTGCAATACAAATTGGTGAAATAGCCGAAGAGTTTGATTGCATGTACTACGAGGAGCCAGTTAACTACTTAAACCATTCTTTACATGCAAAAGTAGCAGATAAAGTGGCAGTGCCAATTGCAGGCGGTGAGCGTTTATACAACCGCTGGGGTGTGCGTCCTTATTTAGAAGATCAAAGCATTGATGTACTACAACCCGATATCGGTTTATGTGGTGGCTTTACTGAAACTAAAAAAGTATGTGACTACGCCGATATTTTTGATGTGCGTATTCAGGCGCATGTATGTGGCGGGCCTGTTGCTACAGCTGCATCGCTTCATTTAGAAACCGCTATTCCTAACTTTTTGATTCATGAGCATCATACTTATGCCATTAAAAAGTGGAACCGAGAGCTGTGCTTACAAGATCCACAACCAAAAAATGGCTTTTTTGAAGTATCAGAAGAGCCAGGCTTAGGCATTGAATTAAATGATGAGATTGTTATGCGCTCGCAGCGTGTAGAAATTAAATAATTAAAGCTTTATTTAAAGAGCGTTATTTAAATGCTATTGTTTAAAGTAAAAGCCGGTAAGTGATAGCTCACTTACCGGCTTTTTTATAGCTGTGTTTCTCTAATACCGATGAGCAATACCATTTGAATAGTTAGTGGGTTTAATTGGCAAGATTAATTGTACACGTAACGCCTTTTATCTCAGCGGTGGCTTTACTATCAAGGTGGCGTATATAGCAGCGATTATTGTTTATCATTAACTCAAATTGATCGGGAAAGTTAAGCTGTTGATTGGCTGTTATATCGCTACGGTTTGTGTTTTTAAGAGTAAAGGTACTGGTGTGAATAAAGATATCGTCAGCAAGCGTTACGTTTTTTATATGCATTAAGCGCTCTATAACACGCTCTACCGCTTGGCTATTTGGCTCGGTAAGTAAGGCATGATGCAGCTTAGGTGTAGGCTGCGTGTTAGATGCGCAACCACTTAAAATAGTTAAGATGCCAAGGGCTGGTAATTGCGAGTGTAATGTCATAGTCATTGCCGCATTTACGTAAGTGGTTAAATTTAATATAGCTTAACTAGGGCATGTTATAAAAATGCTTAGCATTTGCGTAGCTAAGGTTGTGCCATATTTTATTTGTTTTACACAAAGCTTGATGGCTATGCCAAACATCATTATAGCTTGCGTTAATTTGGCAAACCGGAAAGTTACTCGCAAACATAATGCGCTGCTCGCCAAAGTACGAGAGCATAGTTTCAAAACAATCTTGTTGCTGTTGTAAATTCAACGCTAAAAGCTCAAAACCCGAAAACTTAATCGCTATATTATTGTGCGCACTTAGCATGCGAATGCTTTGCTGCCAGCTATTAATATTATTAGGTAGGCCGCCATGGTTTATTATTATTTTTAGCTGAGGCAGCGCCTTAGCGTAACGAGCAAGCTGAGCAGCTATTGCAGTATTTTCAAGTTCAAACTGGGCTTCATAATGCAGCCCTTGCTGGCAAAGGGTTTGCAAATTACTAAAGCACACTGGGTTTAATAATCGCTGTGCGTCTGCGCCTTCGGTGATATCCCGTATGCCTATTAAATGCGGGTGGGCAAGGGCGTTTATTGCTTTTGCAAATTGCACAGGTGCGCAATCTAACTGAGCGTAACTAATGGCTTTAAAGGGAAGCTTTTTTAAATGCGCCGTTAGCCAATTAAGTTCGTTAATGGGGGCGTTGTTATCAAAACCTGCCTCTATATGTACTATGCCGGCGAGGGTAAAGTCACTACTCTCTAGTAGCTTTTTTTCACTAATAGGTTGTTTTATTAACTCTAAATTTGGCCATGCTGGTGGGTTTTCGCCTTGCAGCCAAGTATATTGCCCCTCGGCAAGGTTAAAAAAATGCACATGGGGGTCAATAATTTTCAGGCTCATCGGCATGTGCTCATTGTGTGGTATATCCGCCATCAATATTTTGTAGGCTACCGGTTATAAAGCTTGCATCATCACTTGCTAAAAAGCTAACTAACGCGGCAACTTCATCAGCTTGTCCTAAGCGGTTTAGCGGTTGAAGGCTTGCCTCTTCTGCCACTATATCGGCCTTGTTAGCCCCACTTTTTTTACAATAAGCATCTATCGCGTTATGAAATAGAGGGGTTTCTATTGTCCCTGGGCATACCGCATTCGCGCGAATATTAAATTGGGCGTAATCAAGTGCTGTAGTTTTTGCCATAGAAGCAAGAGCATGCTTTGTCAGGTTGTAGGCAAACGAGTTAGGTTTACCAATTATTGCCTGATCTGAGGCTATTAAAATAATGGCGCCATTGTTTTGCGCTTTCATGCTGGGTAGTACACTTTGTACAGCCGCATATGCCCCTTTAACGTTCAATGCAAATAACGCATCGAAAGTGTGCTCATCGGTATCCTCTATGCTAGCACTGAGGTGTTTACCAGCGTTAGAAACAAGTACATCTATGCGTGAGCTTTGTTTACAAATGGCCGTAATACAGGCTTTTACAGCACTAACATTACTCACATCGCATTGGTGAAAAACCCCCAGCTCGCTGTACTCAATATCCAGATTGTGCACCGTGTAGCCATTTTCAATAAAGCGTTTTACAACCGCTAATCCAATGCCTTTTGTACCGCCTGTAACAATAGCAACCTTAGACATACTTGCTCCTAATTTAAGGTGTGTGATTAGTGAGAGTGACCACAGCCGCCTTCAGCGTGAACATGGCCATGCGAAATCTCTTCACTGGTTGCTTCACGAACCGATACCACTTCTAAATCAAACGTTAGCGCTTTGCCTGCAAACGGGTGGTTTAAATCGCAATCTGCATTAAAGCGGCCTACTTTAACTAATGTTACCTGGTGTTGGCCTTGGTTTGAGTGCACCATCGCAGTCATACCTGGTTTCCACACTTTTACGTCACCTTGTAGGTGCTTAAGCGGAATACGCTGAATTAAATCGTCAACGCGCTCACCGTATGACTCGCTTGGCTCAAGTGTTACGCTAAACTTATCGCCTGCGGCTTTGCCTTCAAGGGCTTTTTCTAAGCCAGGAAGCATGCCTTCGCTGCCATGAATATAGCTAAGAGGCGCGTGGTTTACACTGCTTTCTAGTTGCTCGCCCGCTTCGCTTAATGTGTAATGAAATTCAACTGCTGAATTTTTGCTAATTTGCATGCTTGTCTCTTTAAGTTTTTGACTAAGTTAAAAGCCGATTTTACGCGAAATACCGAGCTTTATAAACTCAGCGTGGTTGAATAAGTGATTTTTGTAGATCTTGCAGTAAATCTTGTTTTTGCTGCGGCTGTTTGGGTTTTTCTGCCTGGGGAATAAATAGCGTTAATTGCGTGCCAGGCTTTAAAATGCTTGAGGCACTTAAGTTGTTCCATTTAGCTAAATCACTGTGCGGCACTTCGTAAAGCTGACTAATGCTCCACAAGCTATCGCCTTGTTTTACTTCATAGTCTATTTCAATGGTGGGGATCACGACTTCTTGTGGCTCTAAATAAGGACTAATTTGATAATCTATAGTGAGCGATTTTGGGAGCGTTTTAGGCTGTCCAACCAGCAGTTTTTCACCTATGCCTATCATATTATTTTGTTTGCCATTGAGCTGCTTTAACGCGTTTACCGACATGCTGAAGCGCCTTGCAATGCTGTATAGCGTATCATTTTTTTTAACGATGTATTCGCCTGCAAAATTAGACTTAAAAAACTGACTTTTCAACAGTGCTTCTTGGCCGATAGGTAAAAGCAATGAGTGGGGGCCATTAGGTGAGCTTTGATTTTTTAAATAGCCTTGGTTAAGCGCGTGCAACTGTTTTGAGCCAACCCCAGAGAGCTTAGCGATGACCGAAAAATCAAACTGTTGGCCAACATTCATTTGCGTTGTTATTGGTTTATTAGCCAGTTTAGGGCGCTTAAAGCCTTTTTGCGGGTGTTTAACTAAGTAGCTTAGCGCTAACAGTTTAGGTACGTAGTCGGCCGTTTCTTTTGGCAGCTTTAGAGAAAAGTAATCGGTACTTTTACCGCGCTTTTTATTTCGCTCAATGGCTCGTTTAACACGCCCCTCACCACTATTATAAGCCGCTAGGGCGTGTAGCCAGTCGCCATCAAAGCGTTTGTGTAAATAGCTGAGGTATTCAAGTGCGGCATCGGTGGAGGCAAGTACATCTTGTCGGCCGTCATACCACTGATCGGATTTAATGCCAAAATGATGCGCTGTGGCGGCCACTAACTGCCAAACACCTACTGCTTGCTGCGATGAGGCAATGGTGGGTCTAAAATCACTTTCTACAAAGGGCAGTAAAGCCAGCTCCATAGGCAGGCGCTTTTGCTCAATTTTTTTTACGATATGATACAAATAAGGCGCGGCGCGTTTATTTACCGTGGGTAAATAGTTAGGTTGTTTTAAATACCAGTTAATACGCTTTTTTAAGGCGCGATTTTGATACACCGTAAAATGTAGGTTGTTGGCAATATGCACCCATAGGTTTTTAGCTTTGGCGGGGCGCTTTTTTACAATTGTTTTTTTTGCCTTTACCGGCGGCGCAGTATTGGCTTGTTGTAATTGTTTTGGCTGTACAGGCTCAAGCTCTATTTGGTTTTCGTAGCTTGGCTCAAAGTGAGTAAAAATTTGTGGTGCGTCTGTTTCGGGTTGTGTTTGTGTGCTGTTACAGCCATACAAAAAAATAATTACACAACTTACAAGCAATCCACGCATCTTCATCTCTTATCTACAATCCTTTATTTTATAACACTACTGCGCGTGCTCAATTAACTGGGCGCGCTTAAGCCCAGCCTGTAAAAATAACTGGCTCGACTTTGTATTTAACGCTTCTTGTTTATATGGTGCTAAAACATCCGCAGGGAAACTCTCAGTAAGTTGCTCAAGCGTTTGTTTTTTATTGTTTTTCACATGGGTTATTAAATTTGTTAAAAACAATAAAGGCTGCTTAAGTTGCGCTTTTTCAAGCGCCCCGCCGTGGCCGGGAAGTATTGTACGCAAATTAGGCTGATTAATATAGCGTTTGAGCAAGGCTTGCCAATTTTGTAACTGGCCGTGGCCTGGGTAGGGGAGCCAGTCAACAATATCGCCGCCTATTAGCAGCGTGCCATTATTAGTGCTAAGTGTTAAATCGCCGTTTGTGTGGGCTTTTTCGGGCGTTATTTGTACCGCAAAGTTACCTAAATCAATACTTTGTTGCTCGCTGATTACGGTGCTAGGTGATTTTAAGTTATAGTTTTTCCAACGTAAAAAACGTTGTTTAGCTAAAGAGAGCTTTTCGCGCCACTGTGTTTGCTGTTGCTCGGGCAATGTGGCTAAGCGCTGATAGCTCAACTCTATACTTTTTTCATAGCCTGCTAACTTATCATCGTAAGCCTGTTGGTATGTGGCAAAATTATCGGCTACCTGTTGATGTACTATTAGCTGCGCTTTTGGGAAAGCGTTTTGTAATACGGCCATGCCGAGTAAATGGTCATCATGAAAGTGGGTCGCAATTAAATAACAGAGCGGGGTTTTAAGGTGTTTTTTTAATTGTTTTGCCAGTGCTTCAACGGCTGCAAAGTTTCCGCTTGCATCTACCATGAGTGCGCATTGCTCGCCCTCTATGAGCACTTGGTTTG
This sequence comes from Pseudoalteromonas sp. UBA6610, assembly GCF_002433295.1. Lineage (NCBI taxonomy): Bacteria > Pseudomonadati > Pseudomonadota > Gammaproteobacteria > Alteromonadales > Pseudoalteromonadaceae > Pseudoalteromonas > Pseudoalteromonas sp. UBA6610. The sequence continues at coordinate 44,347 of NZ_DJHW01000142.1, forward strand.
AATCGTAAAAACGTAGCTTATCTTGTTGTTTTAAAAATTGTACATTTTCGTTTATTTGCTGCCAAGTAACCGCTGCCTTACTAGAGTGAGAAAATAGGCTAAGGGTAATAAAAAGGGCGGGGATTACAGTTACTAAAAGGGGTTTTAATGTCATTGTGTGTCTCTGCGCAGCATTTATTTACCCTCATAATAAACAAAAAGCGCACGGGGCGCTTTTTATTTTTTTATTGGGTCACTCGCCAAGCATTGGCTGAGTTTATCAATGAGTTGATCTTGCTGCTGTTGCTCTACACTGGCATGCGTTTTAGCTTCTAGCAACTCATGGCTAAGTGTAAGTGCTGCTAAAAGTATCGCCTGTTGTTCGTTGCGAACTGATGAGCGTTGCTTTGTTTGCTCAACCAAGTCATTTAAATTTTGTGCTGCTGCTATTAATGCATCTTCTTGCCCAACCGGGCATGCAAACTGCTGCTCTTTACCTAGCAACTCAACTGTGACCCGCTGGTTTTGCAGCTCAGACATTAGCTTGCCTGTTGTGCGCTTTGTAGTTTATCAAGTAAGCCTGTTAACGTAGAGCTGGCATCTTTTTGCTTTTCTTCGTTTTCAAGGGCTTCTAGTTGTAAAATTTCGTTTTCGTCACTTAGTTTTGCGTTTTGCTCTTTTAAGCTAGCAACATCTGTTTGTAATTGGTTGTTGCGCTCGATAAGCGAGTCAATCAGTTGTTCGAGTTGTTGAAGAGTTGTGTTGTTCATAAAGGCGCTCATATAACTGTAATTAATGTCATGCAAATGTAAAGCAAAGTGTGTTGTTTTGCCAGCATTTACGGTGGTTTTAGCACAATTTTATTGTTTATTAAGTGATAATTCAGGGTGGCGGCTTTTTTGTTCATAAATGGTTCACTTAACTGCTCGCAAAGCGGTGTATAGGTTGCCAAAATACAGAGCTTATGGTTCACTGCCGATATTAAATTGCGTATAGCGAAAATTAACAATGCTTAGTTACAGACACTCTTTTCATGCAGGTAACCCTGCCGATGTGCTTAAACATTTAGTACTTGCACAGGTACTTCAATATCAAACTATTAAAGATAAACCCCTCGATTATATTGATACCCACTCTGGTGCGGGATTTTTTGAGTTAAGTTCATCTGATGCCCAAAAAACACAAGAATACAAAGAGGGCATTGCTAAGCTTTGGCAACATAGCAGTAAACACGAAGCGCTAAACGATTATATTGCATTAATTAAATCGTTTAATGATGGGGATGAACTGGCGTTTTACCCCGGTTCGCCAAAAATTGCTGAGCATTACTTACGTCGTCAAGACAAAGGCTGGTTTTTTGAATTACACCCGCGCGATTTGCAGTTACTTGAGCAAAACATGCAAGGTAAGCGCTCTATTCGCGTACGTGGCGAAAACGGTTTTGCCGGATTAATAGGGCTACTTCCGCCAGCTTCGCGCCGTGCATGTGTGCTTATTGACCCACCTTATGAGATAAAAGACGATTACGATACTGTAGTAAGTACATTAGTTAAGGCGCACCAGCGCTTTGCTACCGGCACATATATGATTTGGTATCCCGTTGTTGATAGAGAGCGAATCAATACAATGGAGCAAGGGCTGATTGAGTCGGGAATGCGTAATATTCAATTATTTGAGTTAGGCACGCAAGCGGATACTGACGTACACGGTATGACGGCATCAGGCATGATTGTTATTAACCCACCGTGGAAATTAAAACAAACTATGGACAGCATATTACCTGAGTTAGTTGAACTTTTAAGTGAGCCTAGCGGGTTTTATAGAAGCGAGCAGTTAGTCGACGAATAACTGCCTGCCATTATGTAAAGTAAAAGCCCTGCTGGGCTTTTATTTAATTAAAATAAACCGCATTAAAGGTGGCAAGCGTGTTGCCACTGCTATCTTTTAATTCTAAAGACTCGCCTTCTATAGCCCACTTTTGCGTGTTATTGAGCATATTTAACATAGCCGCTTCTTGCTCCATGCTTTGTGAGCACATTTTTTTTGTACTTGCCAATTGGCTAAACGAAATTGAATGTTGCTCTGTGCTATAGCTACCGCTGACGTTATTACACCCTAAAAAGCCGTTAACGCGGTTATCTTTATCAAATTGTATAAATGGCTCTTTTGTTCTTACACTGACTGTTTGCGCATTAATTGTAACGGCTTTCCAGTATGTATTTGTAAGGGTAACATCGCTTTTAGGTGAGGCGACTTTTTCAAGCTCAATTTCGTGAAGAATCCCAGAGTTTGCATTTTTAAAAGGGTCGTACTGCATTGTGCTGGTATAAAGAACCTTGTCTTTATTAATGATTCTAGCGGTGAGGTTATAGCGGTGTTTATCAACAATGTTGTTGTCATCATAAGCTAGCTCCACGGTATACGGCGGCGCTTTATTTATATCAATTACCTGTTGCGTAACTATTTCGGCTTTTACATCTGCTTTTGACACATCAGATAGCGTTACAATTAGTTGTGAGCCAGGGCGTGGCATACTGCGATCTTTATAGCTCACTTGCGTGGTTAAACCCATAACGCTTTTTTCTTGTACTGTGGATTGTGATTCGTTAGCTGGTTTTTCACAGCCCGCTAATGTGAGTGCACTTAGGGCTAATAAACCTAAGCCAGTAAATGTACGTTTTTGAAACCTAAATTGCTGCTTTGCCATGCTTGCGCTCCTTATTCCTATATTGCTGGTAAGTGTAGGGGGGAGGAGCTTAATCATGGCTTAATTTTTTTAGGCACAAAAAAGGCGCTAATGCGCCTTAATATAATGCTTTAACGCTATTTTTTTACAAACTTTGTTAAAATAACAATACGTTGGCCGTCTACTCGCCCTTCAATATGTTCAGGGTTATTTGTTAAGCCTATATTGCGTACTGCTGTGCCGCGTTTGGCGGTCAAGCTACTACCTTTAACGTCTAAGTCTTTAATTAAAGTAACCGTATCGCCAGCTTGTAGCACTACGCCGTTACTGTCTACGTGTTTTATATCGTCATCTTCAGCAAGGGCTTTTTTGGCCCAAGCAAGGGTGTCTTCTTCTAGGTAAATCATGTCGAGCGCATCTTGTGCCCAGCCATTATCAACAGCTAAGCGCGTTAGCATTCTGTAAGCCACTACTTGTACGGCAGGTGTTTGGCTCCACATGCTGTCGTTTAAACAGTGCCAATGTGTTGGGGTAAGCTCGCTGTTGTTTTCTATTTGATCTTTACAGGTTTGGCATGTGTAAATGCATTTGTCTGAATGGGTTTCGGTAACAGGAGGCACTTCGTAAACAGATAAGTGTTCGGTTGCGCTGCATAATTCACACTGGTTATTACTGCGCTCGATTAAGGCTTTTTCAATACTCATAAGGCGTTCTTATATAGGAAGAGGTTTACATTTGGCCGTATTATACCCTAGCAAAGGTAGGCGGCGATACTAATCCCTTAAATTTTGTGCGGGTATTGGGTTAATGTATTTATCTTCTATGCGTTTTATGTAACCACTACTATGTAAGAGCGCAAGGGCTTGGTTAATTTTAGGCAGTAACGCTTTGTGCTTAGCAAGTAAACGCACTCTTAAATAACCATGCGAATGCTGGGCGCCAAACTCAGCATTAATATTTAATTGTTTAGACCAATACGCTGCGGTATGAATACCCATAATGGCAACATCAATACGCGCTTTAGATAATGCAATCATTAGCTCTTTTTCAGAGGGAAAATCGACGCGGTTAAATTTTGCATCATCATGGTAGTAGTAGCCAAGTACTGTACCAACCTCTTTAGAGTATAAACTTTGCTTAGTTTGATACTGCGCGACGTTATCAGGCAGTGCAACAATCATTTCGGTTGCGGGGATCAGCGGCTCTGAAAAAATATAGTAAGGGTTATCTCGCTCGCTTTGCGCTAACCATTTTAAAGAAATTACATCAAAATCAATAAAGCCGTTTTCTAAATATTTGGTAATTCGCTTAGTGGGAAGCTCAACGTGATTGGCGGTAATATTTGCTTGCGCCATTAAAGCGGTGATTATTTCTGGCAAAATGCCGGGTTTTTCAGGGTTGCTGGTGTAAAAAGGGTAGTGACTACCTGACGCACTGACATTGTAATTTAGTTCTGGCTGGTTTTGCTGGGCATGAGCAAACGTAGCAAGATGCAAAATAAATAAGGATAAAAACAACTTTAAAAAAAACAAATACGCAACCTCTGCTAAACTTTTAACCTTGTGTATTATGTAATTTAACTCCGCTTGCAATGATTCTAGAATCTTCATAGCGGTTGAATTACAGTGTATAACCTAATTGTAATAAACAACGTCAAATTAGATAGGCTTTTATTAAGTGAATCCCACAAATATTTTACAGAACGGGCAAAAGATAACACAGTTTGTTGCAAGGCAACCTATTTTTGATGCTCAGCAGAATGTGTTTGCTTATGAGCTGCTTTATCGTGATTCAGCCCATAATGCATTTCCTGTGGGAACATCTGATGAGCAAGCAACCAGCCGTTTGTTTTTTAATACGCTGATGATGCTAGGGCCAGACAAACTTACAGCGCATCATTTAGCGTTTATTAACCTTTCTTCAGCCACTATTTTAGAAAATTTTCCTAAATTGTTAGTGCCACAAAATTGTGTGTTAGAAATCGTTGAGCGTACGAACAAAATAGCTGAGGTAACTCAGCGCGTGAAAGCGCTCAAGCAAGAGGGATACAAGTTTGCCCTAGATGATTACGATGGCGACGATAAATGGGCGCCATTACTTGCGCATGTAGATTACATTAAAATTGAAATGGACGATGTAATAATTAAAACCAATATGCGCATAAAAAAAATTAAACGCGCTAATCCGCATGCAAAAATTATTGTTGAGCGCATAGAAACTCATGCGCAATTTCACTCGTTAAAACAAGCCGGTTGCGATTTATTTCAGGGTTACTTTTTTGCCCGCCCAGAGATGATCACTTACAAAGATGTGGAGCCGGGTAAGGTGATTGTGTTTGATTTACTGCGCTTTACGTCAAAAGAATCTTTATGCTTTGATGAAATACAAAAACAAGTAGCCAGGGATGTGGCAATTACAGCGCGAGTATTGAAATTAGCGAATGCCCGCTCGGGCAGTACTAAATTAACCATTACCTCTATTTCGCAAGCGGTTGTGTATTTAGGAGAGGACAGTATAAGGCAACTGGTACGCGTGCTGGCGCTGAGCGAATTAGGCGCCGATAAACCCTCAGAACTCACAAAACTTGCCTTAACCAGAGCGCAGTTTATTGCGCTATTGCTAGGGCAAAACCATGCAGAAATGGTTGGACAGGGTTACTTGGTTGGGTTGTTTTCTGTGATGGATGCAATTTTAGATACAGACCTTGAAGCGATTGTTAAAGAGTTTTCGCTAGATGAAAGTATTGCCCAGGCATTATTAAACAATGAGGGCATTTTAGGGCAAAGCCTTGCGCTTATTAGGGCGTTTGAACTAGATGAAATGGATAAAATAGCGGTGTTAATGCCAGCAATAAACAGTGATTTGCACATAGGCCATATTTTTAATTATGTTCTTGATGCACTGTTGTATAGTGACGAAATTATTGAGGCTATTGCAGAATAAATATGCGTAATTGGTTATCTATTTTAAGTATTGTGGTTGCATTAGGGCTGTTATTTCCTGGTGTTACCAAACCTGTATTATCGATTGAGGGCAACATTGATAAATCGCAACTCGCCAAAGCAGGCATAGAAATGCTGGCTGAGGAAGGCGATGGCCGTACCCGCAGTATGTTAATGATGTTCTCTAGCATGTTAGGACTTGATAAATTAGAGGGTGAAATAAACGCGTATAGCAAAACACAAAGCATTTGGGGAACCGTAAACGAGCTAGCTAATAATAATAATTTATTTGTAGCGGCGTTAGTTGGGTTGTTCTCTATTGTGATCCCAAGCTTAAAATTACTGCTGCAATTACTGTATTGCTGCTTGTCGGCCAGCGGATTTAAAAATAAGTTAGCTGTGGTTATTTGCGCACTGAGCAAGTGGAGCATGGTGGATGTGTTTGTTATTGCGTTAATAGTGACTTATTTGGCAGGCAATGCACATGGCCAAAGTAGCGATTTACTAATTATGCATAGCACTTTTGGTGAGGGATTTTGGTATTTTAGTGCTTATTGTATTTTTGCTATTTTAGCGAGTAGCTTAATTACACCACCTAAAAAAGAAAATTAATTATTTGAGTTAGCTCAATAACTCAAATATTATTACTGGGTAATTTACTTAATAGGCTTTGTTTTGCAGCGTTTTTACTCAAATTTACTCGTTGTCGTGATGCTACTCACGTTTGTGGGGCAAGCCGCTGCGTCTGTAAATCAGCAGTGCGAAATGCCACATATGAGCCTATCAGCAAAGCATGCCACGCATGTAATGAGCGAGAGTAAATTGCATACAGGTATGATGGAAATGGATTGCTGCAGTGATGAAGCAGATGTTCAAAATGATTGTCATTGCCCAATAAATGGCTGTGGAAGCAGCTCTATTTTAACGTCCCCGGCCTTATTTACTGCTTTTTCGTTATCGAGTGAAAAAGTTACCCAGCTTAATAGCGGTATTTCCTCCCCACCTAGTAATACTTTATATCGCCCTCCTATGTTTGCTTAAACGCAGGATAGGTGTGATACCAATCGACTTGATTATTTAGTCATTTAGCGTGCCAAATAAAGCGTTAACAGCGTTATAAATATCTTATGTAGAACAACTACATGCCGATATTTATGCCTTGTTATCACTCTATTTAACTGTCGCTATAAATAACGACTAATTTAACACCATTGGTATGAGTGAAATTTAGCTATATTCGTTCAAAGCGCCTGTTCTGCTTGTTAATTTAAGATTTTATTTTTAATTTTAGATGGAGCAGGCAATGACCCGCACTGTAATTTTTAAAGCTGTATTACTGAGCGCCACCTTATTTGGTGCTGTATTTAATAGTGATGCCATAGCAAAAGCATCAACCCTTAATTTAACGGATGCCATAAACCTGGCGCTCAATAACGAGCCGTGGCTGAGCGCCAGTGAGCAAAAGCAAGCCGCCGCCACAGCGCAAAGTATTGCTGCAGGTACTCTACCAGACCCCGTATTAAGCATAGGTTTGCAAAGTGTACCCGTAGATGGCTTTGCGTTTGAACAAGAAAACATGACGCAGTTAAAAGTGGGTATAAGCCAAAGCTTTAGCCGTGGTAATAGCCTAGCACTTAGCCAACAAGCAATAAAAGAAGAAGCACTTGAGCAGCCGTGGCTTAGGGCCCAGCGAAAGGCGCAAGTAAAAGCTAGGGTAATGGAGCTGTGGTTAAATGCCTACAGAGCGCAGCAAAGTATTGCGTTAATTGAACAAGATAAAGCATTGTTTAGCCAGTTAATTGAAGTTACCGAAGCCAGTTACTCCAGTAGTTTAGGTAAAACCCGTCAGCAAGATATTATTCGCTCTCAATTGGAGCTCACACGCCTTGAAGATAAACTGATTGTATTAGCGCAGCAGCTAGATGCCGCTAAACAAGGGTTAGCCCAGTGGTTACCACAGAGCATATTACGCCAACCATTAAGCCTAACTTTTACAGCGCCAGCCCCGCTTACCCAATTTAATAGCTTAGACTTTGATGAGCTCATTAAGTTACTTATGGCGCATCCCTCTATAGTGGCTATAGATCAACGTATAGCCGCTAAACGCACACAAGTGAGCCTTGCTAAACAAAGTTATAAGCCACAACTTGGCGTAAATATGGGTTATGGCTACCGCGCTGATAACCAAGCTGGTGAATCGCGTGCTGATTTGCTTTCGGTGGGGGTGAGTATTGATTTACCTTTATTTACCGATAACCGGCAAGATCAGCAAGTTAATGCGGCTATTGCTAATGCAGAGGCCATTAAAACCGACAAACGCGTGGCGCTACAAAGCCTAAAAGGACAGTACTTTAAAGAGGTTAGTCAGCTTGAGCGAATTGAGCAGCGCAATAGGCTTTATCAAAACACGTTATTACCGCAAATGTCGCAACAAGCTCAGGCTACTTTAAACGCGTATACCCGTGACGATGGCGACTTTTCTGATGTTATGCGCGCGCGTATTAGTGAGCTAAACGCCAAAATAGATGCCCTTAATATTCAAATAGACAAACACATAATTATTGCTCGCTTAAATTATTACGCAGCCAGTTTAGACTCGCTAGTAATGGCTGAGTTACAAGGATAAAACAATGAAAACTAACTTAAAATACCTTGTAGCGCTGCTTATCGGTGCCGCGTTAATGTTTATTGCTAATCGTTGGTTGATTGATAATACCGAGCACTTAGCCACAACCGCTGATAATAAAAAAGCGAAGCCGCTGTATTGGGTTGCTCCCATGGACAGTAACTATAGGCGCGATGAACCAGGGCTATCACCAATGGGGATGGAGCTGGTGCCTGTATATGCAAACGCTGAAAACGACAGCCCAGGTACTATAAAAATATCACCTGAAGTGGTTAATAACTTAGGCGTTAAAACCAGTAAAGTGCAAGTAAAAACACTGCAAAGTGATATTCAAACAATCGGTTATGTGCAATACAATCAAGATCAGTTAACCCATATTCACCCTCGCGTAGAAGGGTGGATAGAAACCCTATTTGTAAAAGCGCAAGGGGAGCCCGTTAGTGCTGGTGAGCCTCTTTACACACTTTACTCTCCTCAACTTGTGAACGCACAAGAAGAATTTTTACTCGCAGTAAATAGAAAAAACAGCGTATTGATCCGGGCTGCTAAAGCGCGTTTAGAGTCGCTAAATGTGTCTGATGGCTTTATTGAGCGCTTAGAAAAAAATAAAAAAGTGATGCAAAACATTACATTTTACGCGCGTCAAAGTGGGGTGCTTGATGAGCTTAATGTACGTGAAGGTTTTTATGTTAAGCCCGGCACCTCAATGATGAGTATCGCTAAATTAGATCAAGTATGGGTAGAGGCAGAAGTATTTGAGCGCCAAGCAGCTTTAGTGAGCAAAGGGCTTCCCGTTACAATGACCCTTGATTACATTAAAGGTAAGCAGTGGCAGGGCGTAGTAGATTACATTTACCCAGCGCTGAATGCCCAAAACCGTACTTTACGTGTAAGGCTGCGTTTTGAAAATACCGCAGGGCTACTTAAGCCTAATATGTTTGCCCAAGTAAGTATTCACACACACAGTGACTCACCGCAATTAGTTATACCTAAGCAAGCGCTTATTCGTACAGGCGCACAAAACCGAGTAGTACTTGCCCTAGGCGATGGGCGTTTTAAATCGGTGGCGGTAAAAGTAGGGCAAATTAGCCAACATGAGGTGGCTATTCTATCGGGCATTACCAAAGAAGACCGTGTTGTGACTGCTGCGCAGTTTTTAATAGACTCTGAATCGAGTAAAGACTCGGACTTTAAGCGTATGAGCGCACCAGAAATACCCGCCAAGAGCGACATGCCTAACATGGAAATGGACAAGGCTGAAGCGGTTCAAACAGCCACAGTAATGGGAACCATAAATAATATAAACGCAGCGCAGCGGGTTATTAATATTAGTAGAGAGGCTATTGCTAAATGGAACAGAGGCCCTGCTACTATGGACTTTATACTTGCTAAAGAGCTTGATATTAGTGCGCTTTCCCCTGATCAGCAGGTGCATTTTACATTTAGCATTATTGAGGGCGAATTTGTAATAAGCAAAATTGCTGAGCACCCTACTGACGAAGGCGCAGCTCATCATTCAATGCATGGGGAGTCATTATGATAGCTGCTGTTATTCGCTGGTCGGTTGTTAATCGTTTTCTCGTTTTGTTACTGAGTATTATTGTATTTGGCGCGGGTATTTACAGTGTAAAACAGACACCCGTTGATGCGCTTCCGGATTTATCGGACGTGCAGGTAATTGTTAAAACCAGCTACCCAGGCCAAGCGCCCCAAGTAGTGCAAGACCAAGTTACCTTCCCGCTCACCACGGCAATGCTGTCTGTGCCCGGCGCTAAAACGGTGCGCGGTTTTTCGTTTTTTGGCGACTCGTATGTGTATATTATTTTTGATGAAAATACCGATATTTACTGGGCCCGAAGCCGCGTACAAGAGTATTTAAGTCAGGTAGAAAGCCGCTTGCCGGCAAGTGCAAAGGCACAACTTGGGCCCGATGCCACAGGAGTGGGGTGGGTTTATTTATATGCATTAGTCGATAAAACAAATCAGCTCAATATAAGTCAGCTTCGTAGCTTGCAAGATTGGTTTTTAAAATTTGAACTGCAAAGCGTTGAAGGTGTATCTGAGGTAGCCGCTGTAGGTGGCATGATAAAGCAGTACCAAGTGGTTGTAGACCCCGTTAAGTTACGTGCTTATGGCCTTCCTCTTAGTTTGATACAAACTGCAATTAGCCAAGGTAATCAAGAAACTGGCGCCTCAGTAATCGAAATGGCTGAAGCCGAATACATGGTAACCAGTACCGGTTATATTAAAAGTGTCGCCGACTTAGAAGCCATTCCATTAGGAATTAACGCCCAAGGAAGTGCATTACAATTACGAGATGTAGCAAATGTACGCTTAGGTCCTCAAATGCGACGAGGCATTGCCGAGCTAAATGGCGAAGGCGAGGTTGCGGGTGGCATTGTGGTGATGCGTTATGGCGAAAACGCCCAAGAAACGATTTCTCGGGTAAAAGCAAAACTTGAGTCTTTAAAACAAGGGTTACCCGAAGGGGTTGAAATAATTCCGGTTTACGACCGCTCCACGTTAATAAAAAGTGCGGTTGATAACCTGAGCAGTAAATTGTTTGAAGAGCTCATTATTGTAGCCTTAGTGTGCGTGGTATTTTTATTTCATGTGCGCTCATCGCTGGTGGCTATTATTACCTTGCCTATGGGTATATTAATGGCTTTTATTGTGATGTATTGGCAAGGCGTAAACGCTAATATTATGTCGTTAGGCGGGATTGCTATTGCTATTGGCGCTATGACAGATGGTGCTATTGTAATGATAGAAAACATGCACAAACACATGGAAAAAACGCCACTGACCAAGCAAAACCGCTGGCAAATAGTGACTAAATCGGCCACCGAGGTAGGCCCTGCATTATTTTTTAGCTTGCTCATTATTACTGTAAGTTTTATGCCTGTATTTATTTTAGAGGCGCAAGAAGGGCGCATGTTTGCTCCGCTTGCTTATACAAAAACGTATGCGATGGCAGCCTCTGCCGGTTTAGCTATAACCTTAGTGCCGGTGTTAATGGGCTACTTTATTCGGGGTAAGGTCATTTCTGAGCACAAAAATCCTGTTAATAGAGCTTTGGTTGCAGGGTATAAACCGCTGTTAGCCACCGTACTTAAATTTCCAAAAAGTACGTTATTTATTGCATTTATAGTGACGGCTATAGGCTTTTATCCGGTAAATAAAATAGGCAGTGAGTTTATTCCTTTGCTAGATGAAGGTGACTTAATGTATATGCCTACAACTTACCCTGGGCTCTCTATTGGTGAAGCGCGAAAAATTTTACAGCAAACAGACAAGCTCATAGCCTCTGTGCCTGAAGTAAAAACTGTATTTGGTAAAATAGGGCGCGCCGATACCGCTACCGACCCCGCACCGCTGACAATGATTGAAACCTTTATTCAATTTAAGCCCAAATCACAGTGGCGAGAGGGCATGACGAAGCAAAAAATTAAAGCAGAGCTGGAAAGCTTAGTTACATTACCGGGCCTTACAAATGCGTGGGTTATGCCAATAAAAACGCGAATTGATATGCTTGCCACCGGTATTAAAACGCCTGTAGGTATTAAAATTGCGGGCCCAAGCCTGTTAGAAATTCAAAACATTGGGCAGCAAATTGAGCAATTGTTAAAAGATGTGCCTGGCACAGCCTCAGTGTATTCAGAGCGTGTAGCCACAGGGCGTTATATTAAAGTGGATATAAACCGTGAAAAAGCAGCACGGTATAATCTAAATATAGCCGACATACAACAGGTTGTAGCCACTGCAATTGGCGGCTCAAACGTGACTGAAACAATTGAAGGGCAACAGCGTTACCCGGTAAATTTACGCTACCCGCAGAGCTTTCGTGCTTCGCCTGAAGATTTAAAATTATTACCTATTATTACACCGTCAGGCCAACATATTGCACTTGGTGATGTTGCTAAAGTATTTATTGAAGATGGCCCTACCGGTATTAAAAGCGAAAATGCGCGTTTAAATGGGTGGAGCTTAATTGATATTAAAGGCAGTGATATTGGCAGCTATGTAGCACAAGCTCAGCAAGTACTTGGCGATAACCTACAATTACCCGCTGGTTATTCAATTACTTGGGCAGGGCAGTACGAATACATGCAACGCGCAAAAGCAAAGCTTACTTATGTGATCCCGCTTACACTCGCAATTATTGTAATACTGCTATACCTTAATTTTAAATGCCTAAGCGAAGTACTTATTATTATTGCCACTCTTCCTTTGGCTATGGTGGGCGGCATTTGGCTGATGTATTTTGAAGCGTTTAACTTTTCGGTGGCAGTGGGGGTAGGGTTTATTGCATTGGCCGGTGTTGCCGTAGAAATAGGCGTCATAATGCTTGTATATTTAAACCAAGCTTATACAGAGCAGCGCCAGCAGTGCGAGCAAACTGGAACTGCATTTAACTTACAAGCGTTACAACACGCTATTATGCAAGGTGCAGGGCTAAGAGTGCGCCCCGTAATGATGACGGTAGCTACCATTATTGCTGGCTTATTACCCGTTTTATACGGCACCGGCACCGGTAGCGAAGTGATGAGCAGAATAGCTGCGCCGATGGTAGGCGGGATGCTAAGCGCAATTATGCTTACGTTATTGGTTATACCTGCGGTGTATTTACTGTGGAAAAAGCAGCATATTAGTCAATAGGTGTTGTTCTTTGTGAGTTAAAATTTGCTGAATGAAGGGGCGTTTAAATCGCGGTGTACGGTTTTTACCCTTGTGAGCTTGATAGCTGCCCCTAATTCAGCAGGCTCTAATAGCACACTGTGGGCAATATCTGTTTTATTGCCCTATAAAAATTACCCGTATTTTGTAACTTGTACCAAATAACCCACCTAGCTGCTGTTTTTTTATTTTTAATGCATTGTTTTTAATTGAGTTTATGTTGGCACGGTTTACGCAACCTATACCTTATACAGTCAACTTAGTAAGGAATGCACATGCAAGTTAAAACAATTAAAGAAGTGTACGATTGGACCGTTTTATTTCACACACAAATGGCGGCAAATTTTTACAGCGTTAAGGAGTTACTTGATGAACGTAACGCGATGCTAGTGGACTATTATTTAGATTATGAAAAAAAGTTAGCTGAAGACTTAGTTGGCTTTAAAGCAATTACAGAGATCAACACCTTAGATACTTACAGCTACGAATACTTTGCAGACAACCCCGAGTTAATTACGTTTAACGATATTAGCAAAGACCAAGAATTTGATGAAAAGGTGATTCAAAACTACCTCTCTGAGCAGCACAAAAAAGTAATCGAACTTTACGAGTACTTATTAGAGCGCGCTGAGACAGAAAACGGTAAAGAAAAGCTCGAGCAAATTTTAGAGCTTGAAAAGCAAGGCGTTAAGCAAATGATGCAAAGCTCAAACCGCCATATGGATATGTAAACCTGATAAAATAACCTGGTTGTTATCTTTATCGGTAAAGCTTCAAACGCCCTTGGGTTTACCCCAAGGGCGCTTTATTATGTGTGCTTTACATGGGGAAAGTAAAGCAGCAAGCTCATGTTAAAAGGCGCGCGTCGCAGTTACATTACTTTAGAACAAACAATGTCACGGGCTTTTAATAGCCTTATAAAATTAAACGCACTCAAACTGAATCCCTGCTTTTTTAAGATAGAGCTGCTCTTGCTCTAGGTCTGCTTGTAGCAATGTATGCTCTTGCAAATAGCTGTTACTAAACTTAATAAATAAGCCTAAGTTGCTTGCGCTTATTTCCATATCCGGCTTTAAGCTCACTTGGCGCTTTTGATTAAATAAAATGGCCAAGCGTAAAATAACAATCAGTTTAAGCACGTGCTTTTGAGAAATAGTTAAAAACTCTGGCAGCTCAGTCAGTTTAATTTTTTTACGATAAAAGCGTATAAGTGAGCTTAAAATAAGTTGCTCTTGCTGCGTAAAACCGGGTAATTGACTATTCGCCACTATATAAGCGCTGTGTTTGTTAATCCCCGATGAGTTAATAGATAAACCAATTTCGTGTAATTTTGCTGCCCAAGTTAACAAAGCAATATCGTCGTTATTATCTAAATGCCATACATTTTTTAACTGTTTATAGAGCCAAATAGCCGTATCAGCAACACGCGCTGCATGCGCTTTATCAGCGGTGTAGCGCTCACTTAAATTATTAATGGTGTTTGAGCGAATATCTTTGTCGGCCAGCTTTTGCTGCATTTCGTGCAGCAACCCTTCGCGCAACGAAAAATCGCTGTAGGTCAGCTCTTTAATGGCAAACTCTGTAAATATCGCAATTAAAATTGCTAAGCCACCACATATACTTTGTTGGCGCTCGGGTGTAAGCCCTGCAATAGCTAAGTTATCAATATGTTTAGCACTAATAAATTGCTGTTTTAACGCGAGTAAATCGTCGTAAGTGATGTTAGGTTGCTGCGGATTTGTGGCGCTTATCATCGCTAATATTGACTTTATAGTGCCCGAGGTGCCAATTACTGTTTGCCAATTTTCGCTTATATAATTAGAAAAAATGGCTTCAAGCTCTTGCTCGGCTCTTATTTGCGCTTTGTTAAAGCGTTTGGCCGTTATTTTTCCATCGCTAAAAAACTGCTTTGTAAAGCTAACACAGCCCATATTACGGCTAGATAAAAGCTTATGCTTAAAATGTTTACCTATTATAAGCTCGGTACTGCCACCGCCAATATCGATCACTAAACGGTTTTCTTCATTATGAACATAATGCGCAACGCCCTGATAAATAAGGCGTGCTTCTTCTTGACCTGCAATTACATCAATATGAAAAGGAAACACAGCGCTAGCTTGGGCTAAAAAGGCGTTAATATTTTTAGCGCGCCTAAAAGTGTAAGTGGCAGCTACCTTTACATTACTTGCGGGGAACTCATGTAAGGTTTTAGCAAATTGCTTTAGTACCACGAGGGCGCGGTCTATTGCAGCTTGGCTTAAGCGAAATTTATCATCTAGCCCATCGGCTAAATAAACGCGTTGTTTTTCTTTGTGCAAAATTTGCAAAGTGCCGTTTACTTCTCGGGCAACCACTAAATGAAAGCTGTTGGAGCCTAAATCAACTGCGGCTATTGAAGGGTGATCATTCATTATAATAAGTGTGTTCCCATTTTTTTAGATAATCGTAAATTGCTATCTGAGAGCGAATTTTTTTACGGTTACCCCTTCTTACATAAGCGTTTTTTTGCTCGCTATCAATAATGCGTGCTTTGGTACGGTCTTTAAATTGTAGCTCTAATATATCAACTATAAGGCGTTTTAACTTAACATCCAAAATAGGAACACCTACTTCAACACGATGATCTAGGTTACGTGTCATCCAATCAGCAGAAGATATAAATACTTTTTCATCGCCATTGTTACCAAATACCATTACGCGAGGATGCTCTAAAAAGCGATCAACAATACTAATTACCTTAATATTATCGCTAAGTTTAGGCACGCCAGGGATGAGCGAGCACATGCCACGTACAATAATTCTAATTTTAACGCCGATTTGACCAGCTAGGTAAAGCCTGTCTACCAGCTCCTTATCGACGAGGTTATTTATTTTTACCGTTATTTTGCCTGGTTTGTTGTTTTTAACATGGTCAATTTCGTTATTGATTAAATTAAGCAGCGTTTCACGGGCATTAATTGGCGAAAGCATTAAGTAGTCAAATTTGAACGGTTTATAACTGCTTTCTATAAATCTAAATACGCTGTCGCTTTCTTCACAAATACCAGTGTGGCGAGTAAATAGGCTAAAGTCAGTGTAAATTTTGGCTGTTTTTTCATGGAAATTGCCTGTGCCAATATGAGCATATTTTACTATTTGGCCTTTTTCTTTACGGTGCACCACACATAATTTGCTGTGCACTTTTAGTGCGGGTATACCAAAAATTACTTTAATACCTGCACTGCTTAGCACCTTTGCCCATTCAATATTATTTTGCTCGTCAAAACGTGCTTTTAGCTCAACCATAACGGTCACTAATTTACCGTTTTGTGCGGCATTAATTAACGATGAAATCAGCCTAGATTTGCTCGCTACACGATAAATATTAACCTTTATTTGCGTAACCTTAGGGTCGAAGGCCGCTTGGCGCACATATTCAAGCACATGATTAAAAGTATGATAGGGGTAATACAGTAAAATATCTTGCTCGCTAATAGCGTCAAATACACTGGCATGTTTATTAAACGCACTACTTTGCAATGCTGGGAGGGGTTTGTTTTCTAAATATTGGCGCCCTACATTAGGAAACGATATAAAGTCTCTAAAATTACGATAACGCCCCCCAGGAATTAACGCATCATGATGCGTGACACCGAGGCGCTTTTTCATCACTTTTAGCATGTTTTCAGGCATGGCTTGATCGTAAACCAATCTTACCGGCTCAGCATAAATACGTTGTTTTAACCCTTTGGACATTTTATCAAGTAAGCCAGCCTCTAGCTCGTCGTCTAGGTTGTACTCTGCATCGCGAGTTAATTTTATTGCATAACCGGCAATGCTTTTATAAGAAAAAAAGCTACTAAATACATCGTTTAAAAAGTAAGTGATGACATCATCAAGCATTACAATGGTTTTATGGCGGCGGGTTTTTTCTGGAGGCAGGTTTATAAAGCGATCAACCCTGTCAGTGGGTACCTCAAGCATTGCGTAATAACTTTTTTCATCACTCATTTCTACAAATAAGTAGGTCATGGTGTCGTTTATATAGGTAGAGAAGTCTTTGTTCTCGTTTAGCAAAATAGGAGAAGTATGTTGAAGAACGTGATCATGAAAGTAATTTTTTAACCAGTTTAAATGAAACTCACTGAGCTCATCAGGGCGACTAACATGAATGTTATGATGGTTTAAGTCGGTTAATACCTGCTGATGTATGTGGTTAAATTTTTTACCTAACTGCAATACTTTTTTTTGTATCTCACTAAGCAGTATTTCGTCTTCTTCAAAATTAGCATCGGGGAGTTTATTTAATAAAATTCGGCGCTTTACATCAGCAACCCGTACTCTAAAAAATTCATCTAAATTATTAGAGAAAATGCCCAAAAAGCGCATGCGCTCAATAATCGGGTTATTTTTATCTTTAGCCTCTTGTAGTACACGCTCGTTGAATGACAGCCAGCTTAATTCTTTTGCAAAATATTCAGTTGTTTGAGGGGGCTCTATATGGGCATTCATATCTATTCCGTTATCAGGATATGTTTCAAATTTAATTTGGGGCTGTGTCTGCGCTTATGAGGTTAACAATGTAAAAAGCGATAAAAGTAGTAATAATCAGCCCTTTTTAACTTAAACATACGCCAGTTAGATGACATAAAAATGACTACCATGTCATTTTTATGTCAACGGCGTTTGGGCTATGCCTCTTCAATATCTACAATTAAATCACTGGTAATCGATTCAAGTGCATCAATAACTTCTTCTTTATTCATACCGCTGGGTAAGGTGACTGTAGCTACGGCACTAAAAATAGGCACTCCCCAATTTGGCGCACTTTGTTGCCTTGAGTTTAAGTGAGTAATGCTAGCGCCTTTGTGGCGTATTACACTTGCCAGCTCCTGCACAATGCCCGGGCGGTCATTGCCAGTAATGACAAAATTTATTTGCTCTTTGCTACTTGGCTCTACTTCTGTGTTGCCAGTTTCAATCCGTACGTCGAGTTTAGGTAAGGCATTTAATGCGTTTTGCAATGCTTCAAAGTGCTCTTGCGCTACTTCTACCTGAATAATACCGGCAAAGTGGCCTAGTAAGTGGCTTAAATTACTGCTTAGCCAGTTACCCTTATTTTGCAAGATAACCGATGAAATACTTTCTACTAATCCGGGCCGGTCTTGCCCTAAAATGGTGATCACCAACTGCTTCATAAATAGCTCTCTCTAAGCCTGAAAATGTAAATGCGTAGGCATTAAGTGTTTATAACGTTTCTATCATTGTAGTGGGTAATATAAACCCATAAAAACTAATTGTTTATTATTACTTATTTGTGTCTTTATCGTTGAGTTTTTTTAACTTTAGCGCTGCGGTCTGGTTTCGTTATACATAGATTTAGTATTGTCTGCGTTAAATTGTTTGTCCAATAAAAGCACAAATTAGTTCCCATAAGAATATAAACTCACGCTGAATTTATTAACAATTTTATAGCACTTTTGATAATAAGTGTCATTTATGAACCATAACATTTATTTTCTCCATGCTTTGAGCGCTATGCACTTTATTTAACCATAAAAGTGTTAACAACTAATGCGCCATAAAAGCATAAATTTAGTCATCTCCAGCAGGGCAGTAAAACGCGTTATTAAATAGCTAAATAGGCACTAATTTAGGGTATTTATATTAAATATTTCCCCTTTTTTGTATCGATTTATGTTGTGGCATATCAGTGAGTAACAATTAAGCAAGGGCTGTTATTAGAAAAAAGGACTGATTTTAAAGCATTTAGGCGGGTATTTATTACATCTGTAACATTACTGTCATCTTGATGAAATATAATTTGCGCAACGACAGAATTAAAGGGTGTTTTGATGACTTCCAATCCGAATAAGCCGACTTTAAATACGGATCGAAGCCGTCTATTTAAAGACCGGTTTGCAAAGTGGGGTATTTCCGCAGGCGGAGTAATGGTATTAATAGCATTGTTATTAATATTCTTTTACCTTCTTTATGTAGTACAACCAATTTTTGAATCAGCAAAAGTAGAAAAACGTAACAGTTTTAACGTTGCTAATGCTGAACAAATTGTGGGCTTAGGTGTTGAGGAGCAAACTGAGGTTGCTTTTTTACTCTCTCAGCAAGGAAAGGTAGATTTTTATAGTGTGCAAGATGGCAGCTTTGGTAAAAAGCTTAAAACATTAAGCGCCGAGCTACCTAGTGATGCATCAAGCTTTGCAAACAGTGCGCCGTTTCAGGGGCATTATGCGTTTGGTTTAGAAAATGGCTCGGTGGTGCTGGTAGCACCTAAGTTTTTAGTTACTTTTCCTAACAACGAAAGAAAGCTAACGCCACGTTTAGATTACCCACTTGGCAAAATGGCATTAGAAGTTGACGAGCAAGGTGCTGCCATTAAGCGTTTTGCATTTAGTCATTACGAAGATAAAACAGCCGTGGTTGCTTTAACCGAAGACAAACGCGTTTTATTTAGCAGCTTTGTTGCTGAAGAAAACATGTTTACCGGTGAAGTAGAATGGGTAGTTGAGCGCACTGAGCTTAATATTGAAGGCCGTGTTGATGAGCTTTTAATTTCGCCAGACACCACCCGCACATTTGTACGTTCTGCAAATCAAATTTATGTTTACGATACACGCTATCCAAGCGAAGTAGAGCAAATTCAGCTGCTTTCGGCTAACGAAGAAAGTGCTAACTTAGTGTCTGCGCAGCTACTTGCTGGTGCTAACTCACTCATGCTTGCAAACGATAACGGTGAAGTATCGCAGTGGTTTGAAGTAAATACAGACAGCGGCCGTGAGTATCAAAAAATTCGCTCGTTTGAAACAACTAAACAAAGCAAGCTGAACATTTTTACCGAGTTTTATCGTCGAACTTTCTTCACTACGAGCAGTAACGGTGAGTTAGGTGTGTATTACACCACTAGTGAGGCAAAACTTTGGCAAGGTAAAGTAAGTGATGGCGAGATTAAAAACTTTGCTATAGCTCCGCGCTCAAATGCCGCCCTTATTTTAGCCGATAACCAACTAACCGTATTAGAAATTCATAATGAGCACCCAGAGGTTACCTGGTCTGCACTATGGCAAGAAGTGTGGTACGAAGGTTACCCTGAGCCTGGTTATATTTGGCAATCTACATCAGCAAGTGATGACTTTGAGTCTAAATTTTCTTTGGTTCCTATTTCGTTTGGTACGTTAAAAGCAGCGCTTTACGCCATGCTATTTGCAGTACCCATTGCGCTTTCTGCCGCTATTTACACCGCTTACTTTATGTCGAGCGAGCTGCGTAAAGTGGTAAAGCCAACGGTAGAAATTATGGAAGCCCTCCCGACTGTAATATTAGGCTTTTTAGCAGGCCTGTGGTTAGCGCCACTTATAGAAGAGCACCTACCAGCTATTGTCGGCTTATTGATTTTATTACCGTTAGGTGTGCTAGCAACAGCACTAGGTTGGACTAAGTTACCAGCGAGTATTCGCCATAAAATCCCTGAAGGGTCGCACTCTATTTTACTTATTCCGGTTGTATTATTTATAGGCTGGGTATCGTTTGCAATGAGCGAAACAGTAGAGCTTTGGATGTTTGACGGAAATGTACGTCAGTACCTAACTAACGAGCTGGGTATGACGTTTGACCAACGTAATTCATTAGTTGTTGGTATTGCGATGGGCTTTGCCGTTATTCCTACTATATTCTCGATTGCAGAAGATGCCGTATTTAGTGTTCCTAAACACTTATCAAATGGCTCACTAGCACTTGGTGCTACGCAGTGGCAAACGCTAGTACGTGTTGTACTACTTACAGCAAGCCCAGGTATTTTCTCTGCCGTGATGATGGGACTTGGTCGTGCAGTAGGCGAAACCATGATTGTATTAATGGCAACAGGTAATACGCCAATTATGGATTGGAGTATTTTCCAAGGTATGCGTACGCTTGCAGCAAACATTGCGGTAGAAATGCCTGAATCAGAAGTAGGCAGCTCGCACTATAGAATATTATTCTTAGCAGCATTTGTACTATTCATATTCACCTTTATTTTCAACACAGTGGCTGAGTTTGTTCGTCAGCAACTGCGTGAAAAATACAGCTCAATGTAAGTGGAGAGACACGACATGGTAAAGCAGTGGTTTAAGTCTGGTTCTCCTTGGATTTGGATGAC
>NZ_DJHW01000142.1:65697-84623 GCF_002433295.1 Pseudoalteromonas sp. UBA6610
TGGTTCTCCTTGGATTTGGATGACAGGTGGTGCGGTAAGCATCAGCTTAATTTCAGTTCTCGGTTTATTAGCAATGATAGCTTGGAAGGGATTAAGCTTTTTCTGGCCATCAGAGGTAGTTCAATTTGAGCTAGAAGGGTCTATTTCAAAACAAACCATCATTGGTGAAGTTTACGACCGAGAACTTGTGCCTACAGCGCGTTTAGCTGCAACAGGTATTGATGTATCAGATTTTAATAAAGACGAAGTTGAGCGCTTACTTATAAAAACAGGTAACCGCGAATATGTAGATTTAGATTTTCGTTGGATATTAGAAACCGATATTACTGAGCAAAGTACACCGGCTACGCTTGCTGTATTTGAGCGCAGTAAAAACGGTAACTTTTATGGCTACATAGAAGGTGTAATTAAAGACGGAAAGCCGGTTACTAGCGATAAAATCGAAACCTTACATGAGCTAGTAGAGCGTGCGGTTGATTTAAACGACGAAGCGCTTGATTTACAAAATGGCGACATTGGTCATATCAACTACGAATTAGAGCGTCTTCGCTTACAAGAAAAGGCGTACCTACTTGATGACGAACTAACCGATGAGCGTGTTGCTGAGCTTGCTCAAGCACGTGCCGAGTTACGTAACGAATATGCAGTACTTGAAAAAGAGTTATTTGCACTGCGTAAAAAAGCCAAGCGTGACCAAGTTTTAGTTAAGGACATGCGTGGTGAAGTAGTCACCATTCCACTGTATCAAGTGCTTGATGTTTGGTTGCCTAACGACATGGGCTTTTTCTCAAAGTTAGGTCATTACTTTGTACAACTGGGTAAGTTTGTATCAGACGACCCACGTGAAGCAAACACCGAAGGCGGCGTATTCCCTGCTATATTTGGTACAGTATTTATGGTTATGCTGATGGCCGTTATTGTGACCCCATTTGGTGTTGTAGCTGCAATTTACTTACATGAATACGCAGCTAAAAATGCAGTAACTAAGATGATTCGTATTGCGGTAATTAACCTTGCCGGTGTACCGTCTATTGTTTACGGTGTATTTGGCTTAGGCTTTTTTGTTTACATGTTAGGTGGTAGCCTTGACCAACTGTTTTACCCAGAAGCTGCGCCTACGCCAGTATTTGGCACGCCAGGTGTTATGTGGTCTGCGCTTACATTAGCTATTCTTACATTACCGGTTGTTATTGTATCAACCGAGGAAGGTTTATCGCGTATTCCTAGTACAGTGCGTGATGGTTCATTAGCGCTTGGTGCAACCAAAGTTGAAACCTTATGGCGTATTATTATTCCTATGGCAAGCCCAGCAATTATGACAGGTTTAATACTTGCTGTTGCTCGAGCGGCCGGTGAAGTTGCGCCGTTAATGCTCGTAGGTGTGGTAAAAATGGCCCCTACGTTACCACTTGATGGCAACTTCCCTTATTTTCACTTAGATAGAAAGTTCATGCACTTAGGCTTTCATATTTATGATGTGGGCTTTCAAAGTCCGAATGTTGAAGCGGCACGCCCGCTGGTATACGCAACGGCCTTCTTATTAGTGTCGGTGATTATTACCCTCAACATAACAGCGATAGGCATACGTAACCATTTACGTGAAAAATTCAGATCGCTTGAACACTAATTAGTAAAGAATTATAGGTAACAAACATGATTACAGTCGCTCCACAAGTAAACCAAGCTAACAAAAGCTTGAAGTTAGACTTAGAAAACTTAACTGATGACCAAAAAGCGTTAGAGATTAAGGACCTTGATCTTTACTATGGTGAAAAGCAAGCGCTTAGCAAAGTAAATATGAATATCCCGAAAGGCCAAGTTACGGCGTTTATCGGTCCATCTGGTTGTGGTAAATCAACGCTATTGCGTTGTATTAACCGCATGAACGATTTAGTTGATGTGTGTCGTATTGAAGGTGAAATATTACTTCACGGCCAAAACATTTACGATAAAAGTGTAGATGTAGCCGCGCTTCGTCGTAACGTGGGTATGGTGTTTCAGCGTCCGAACCCATTTCCTAAATCAATTTATGAAAATGTGGTTTATGGCCTACGCTTACAAGGTATTAAAGAAAAGCGTAAGCTAGATGAAGTGGTAGAACAATCACTTCGCGGTGCGGCTTTATGGGATGAAGTAAAAGACAGATTACACGATAGTGCATTTGGCCTATCAGGTGGTCAGCAACAGCGTTTAGTTATTGCCCGTTCAATTGCGATTGAACCTGAAGTACTATTACTTGATGAACCAACATCGGCACTTGATCCAATTTCTACTTTGGTTATTGAAGAGCTAATTAACGATTTAAAGAACAAATTTACCGTTGTTATTGTGACACATAACATGCAACAAGCAGCGCGTGTATCTGATCAAACGGCCTTTATGTACATGGGCGAGTTGATTGAATACTCAGACACAAATACCTTATTTACAACGCCAAGTAAAAAGAAAACGGAAGACTACATTACAGGCCGTTACGGCTAGTCGTATACGTTTTAGTGTTGTAAACGAATTTAAGAGAAGGTAATTATGGAACATAATATAAATAAGCATATTTCTGGGCGCTTTAACCAAGAGCTAGAAAATGTTCGTAACCATGTACTTAACATGGGTGGCCTAGTTGAGCAGCAGCTAAGCAGTGCATTAGATGCAGTAAGTCGCAATGATGCTGAACTGGCACAAAAAGTACGCCAGAACGATTACAAAGTAAATGCAATGGAAGTTAGCATTGATGATGAATGTACGCGCATCATTGCGCGTCGTCAGCCTGCTGCGAGCGATTTACGCTTAGTAATTGCTATTGCAAAAACGATTGCCGATTTAGAACGCATTGGCGATGAAGCAGAGCGCATTGCTAAAGTGGCACTTGATTCATTTACTAAAGATCAGCAAGATTTATTAGTGAATATTGAAAACATGGGTCGCCAAGTTTTAAAAATGCTACACGATGTACTTGATGCATTTGCGCGCATGGATGTACAACGCGCCTTTGAAGTACATAAAGAAGATGCAAAAGTTGACCGTGAATATGAAGCAATCACGCGTCAAATTATGACTTACATGATGGAAGATCCACGCTCAATTCCTAAAATTATGGATTTAGTATGGTCTGTACGTTCATTAGAGCGTATTGGCGACCGTTGCCAAAATATTGCGGAATACATTATTTATTTTGTAAACGGCAAAGATATTCGTCATACATCTCAAGAAGATATAGAAAAATCGTTGTAGGTTTTTATCTATCATTCTTTTTTATTAAAGCGGCTTAGTGCCGCTTTATGCATTGTTAGCCATGATGAAATAATAAAAAGCGTTCACAATCGCGGCTAATACTGTAAAATTCATGCTGCAAAGCATATCAATTTGATTAAAGGGTCAGTTATGCCTACAAACGCGTTTTTAGGAGTATTTGCAAAATCTCCTATCAAACCAATGGAAGAACACATCAAGAAGGTTCATCAAGCAAGTAAAGCCTTGATACCTTTTTTTAATCACGTATTTAAAGAAGAGTGGCAGCAAGCAGAAGAGCTTCGCTTAACTATTCGTAATTTAGAGCGTGAAGCTGATGATATGAAAAGAGATATACGCTTACAATTACCGCGTGGTTTATTCATGCCGGTAGAGCGTACAGATCTGCTCGAACTCGTAACTCAACAAGATAAAATAGCAAATAAGGCTAAAGACATTGCAGGGCGCGTAATTGGCCGTGAAATGACAATTCCTAGTGCTATGCAAGCAGACTTTTTAGCTTATCTAACACGTTGTGTTGATGCGACTAAACAAGCATCAAAAGCAATTAATGAGTTAGAAGAATTGTTAGAAACGGGCTTTAAAGGTCGCGAGGTGACTTTAGTAGAAAAAATGCTCGTAGAATTGGATGCCATAGAACAAGACACGGATGAAATGCAAATTAAAGTACGCCGCCAACTACGCGATGTAGAAAGTGAGCTAAACCCAATTGATGTTATGTTTTTATACAAAATAATTGAATGGGTTGGCGAACTTGCAGATATTGCAGAGCGCGTAGGATCACGTCTTGAGCTGATGCTAGCTCGTTAATTTATAAAAATCAGTTCAAACGAAAGATTAAGGTTACACAATGGATATCATTGCATCTTACGGCACGGTATTAGTTTTAATTGCCGCAGCAGTCGGCTTTTTTATGGCTTATGGTATTGGCGCGAACGACGTTGCTAATGCGATGGGTACTTCGGTAGGTTCAAAAGCGTTAACAATTAAACAAGCAATTATTATTGCTATGATTTTTGAATTTGCTGGTGCTTACTTAGCAGGTGGTGAGGTTACATCAACAATCCGTAAAGGTATTATTGATGCTGCGCCTTTTGCTGCCCTCCCTGATTTAATGGTTTTAGGTATGATCTCTGCACTTTTTGCAGCAGGTACTTGGCTATTAATTGCCTCATTTTTAGGTTGGCCTGTTTCAACAACTCACTCAATTATTGGTGCAATCATTGGTTTTGCATTAGTTGCAGTGGGTACAGAGGCTATTCAATGGAATAAAGTAGGTGGTATTGTAGGTAGCTGGATTATTACACCTGCTATTTCGGGCTTTATTGCTTACTTAATCTTTATGAGTGCGCAAAAGCTGATTTTTGATACTGATGCACCACTTAAAAACGCAAAACGCTTTGTACCTTTGTACATGGGTTTAGCGGGCTTTATTATGGCGCTAGTAACAATCAAAAAAGGCTTAAAGCATATAGGTATTAACCTAGGCGCTACTGAAGGTTATTTAATTGCGATCGCAATTGCTGTGATTGTAGCTATTATTGGTAAAATTGCGATTTCACGTTTAAATATCGACCCTAAAGCCGATAAACAAATGCAATTTAATAACGTAGAAAAAGTATTTGCGGTATTAATGGTATTAACAGCGTGTTGTATGGCGTTTGCGCATGGCTCAAACGATGTAGCGAATGCAATTGGTCCACTTGCTGCGGTTGTGAACATTGTTGAAAGCAACGGTGAAATTGCTAAAAAAGCGGCTATTGCTTGGTGGATTTTACCACTAGGTGGTTTTGGTATTGTTGCCGGTCTTGCTATTTTAGGTAAAAAGGTAATTAAAACGATAGGTGAAGGTATTACTCACTTAACGCCTAGCCGTGGTTTTGCTGCCGAATTAGCTGCTGCGTCTACCGTTGTTATTGCATCAGGTACAGGTATGCCAATTTCTACTACACAAACCTTAGTTGGTGCGGTATTAGGTGTAGGTATGGCACGTGGTATTGCTGCACTTAACATGGGTGTTATCAGAAACATTGTAGTTTCTTGGGTAATTACATTGCCAGTTGGCGCTGCCCTTGCTATTGTTATTTTCTACGTACTAAGAACCGCGTTTGGGGTTTAACAAAAAAGTACTCAAAGACTTTTAGCTTGAAAAGATCTCAACGCCCTAGGTGTTGGGGTCTTTTTATTTGTGGAAAGAAAAAATGACCAACCTACCAAGTATTAAACAGCTACAGTATTTATTAGCTGTACATCAGCACCAGCATTTTGGCCGTGCAGCAAGTGCGTGCTTTATTGGGCAATCTACTTTAAGCAGTGCAATTCAAAACCTTGAAGAAACACTCGGTTGTCAGCTAATTGAGCGAGAAAATCGCAGCCTTATGTTTACCAGTATTGGTGAAGAGGTCGTGGAGCGCTCTCGTAAAATTATTAACGATACAATTAGTTTAAAAGAGCTAACCAAAAGCTTTTTAACGCCACTCAGTGGTAAGTTAGTGGTAGGGGTTATACCCACTATCGCCAGCTTCATAGCGGCGCCTTTGTATCACTTTTGTAAGCAAACCTTTTGTGATTTAGAGTTGGTACTCGTTGAAGATACCAGCGACAAGTTATTAGATAAGCTTGAACACGGCCATATTGATTTAGCCTTATTAGCCTTACCGTACCAAACGGAGAAGTTTCATACTCAAGTATTGGCTAAAGATCACTTTAGTTTAGTGCACCATAAAGATTACAGCCCTGCTAAAGGCGTTGAAGACTTTAACTTGTTACCCGATGCTAGTGTGTTTTTATTAGAGCGAGAGCATTGTATGACGGGGCATGCATTGAGTGCGTGTCATCTAAACCGCTCAAGCTGTATTAATCCTTTTGAAGCTGCAAGCTTACATACCTTATTAAGCATGGTAGAGCATCAGTTAGGGGTTACATTTTTACCGCAGATGGCGATTAATGCGGGTATTCTTAAAGATAAAAACATGATAGCAACCCCATCGCAAGGCGATGCCTACAGAGATATAGGCATACTGTGGCGTAAAACCACAGGAAGAATTCGCGACTTTAAGTTATTCAGCCAACAGCTAGAAGTGTTTTTGGCTCGCCAATGTAGCTTAGACTTTGAGAGTTAAGCCTATTTACCTTTAAGGTTAAAGTGCAGCAGTAATATGTTGCTTTAGGTAAATAGGGTTTGAGCAGTGTGGTTATTGGTCACTATTAAGCACCAGCGTAGCATAAACAAAACAGCAGCCTACAAGGGCTGCTGTTTGCTATGTGTTTGGCTTTCAAAGGGTTCGAGTTCGGGTAGAAAAAGCAAGTAAATCCAAACCACTACATTAAAATACGGGAGTAGGCCTAAAGTAGCAAATACGCCTACTGGGTAGCCCTTTAGCTGCGCGTACCGGTAGCACTGATACGCAATTACACAATGTATTACGAGAAGTAAAATAATCAACTGCGCCATACCTTCCTCCTTAAACCTGACAAGCTTTAACCTCTATGTAATTGCTAGTCATGTATGCTTATAGGTAATGTCATGTTTTTATTGTTAAATCATCAAAATAACAAGACATTTACTAAGTGGTACGTAAAGTATAGGCAATAAGTGCAATAATGATAGTAATAAAATGCTTAAAACTGTTTAAAAATGTTTAGCTGGCGCTAGTGTGTTGTTGGATAAAAGGTTTCTTTTGGTAAATAATTTTAAGCGTCGATTGTACTTTTTCTACAGGCACAGGACGGGCAATAAAATAGCCTTGTCCGTAGTCCACACCAATCTCTTTTAGTGCAAAAAATATCTCTTCGCTTTCTACGTATTCTGCCACAGAGCGCTTATCAAGGGAGCGGCTTATATCGTTAATGGCCTTAACCAGTGCTAAGTCAATGGGGTCGTTAATCATGTCGCGTACAAACGAGCCATCTATTTTTACATGCTGTGCAGGTAACTGTTTTAAATAGTTAAATGTACTAAAGCCTGTACCAAAATCATCAATAGAAAAATGACAGCCTAAACTGTTTAGCTTTTCTATCATTTTACGGGTGGCTTTTAAATTGTTAACTGAGGCAGACTCGGTAATTTCAAAAATAATACGCGAAGGCGGTACGTGGTATTTTTCTAGGCTCGATTCTATATGTGGCACTAAGCGCTCATCTAAAAACGATTGAGCAGAGAGGTTAATAGCCACTTGATTTAAATCTGGGTGTTCAGCCACGCTAGCAATGGCATTGCGAATAACACATTGGTCCATTAAAAAGGTGTCGTTTAGCAGCTCAAGAGAGGGAATAAATTGATTAGGGAAAATAAGTTTATCGTCTACTTTTAAACGCAGTAACGCTTCAAAATAAGCCACTTTATTGGCTTTAAAGTCCCATATTGGCTGATAGTGCAGTTCTACGTTATCTTGCTGAAGTGCTTGTCGAATCTCATGCCCCCACTCAAGCCCGGTTTGCAAGGTGTTATTTTGCGCATCTTCTTTTGAGTAGCAGTGCACTAGGTTACGGCCTAAACTTTTAGCAATATATAAGGCTATATCGGCTTGCTTGAGGCACTCACTCGGGTCGCAATTTTTAGCCGTTATTTGCGTTAAGCCAATAGAGCAGCTAATTGAATATACTTGGTCTTCAGATTTAAACTCGTGCTGTTCAATCGCGCTACAAATACTCTCTGCAATTAGGTGAGCGTCAAGCAGCTGCGTATTTTTTAAAATAACAGCAAATTCGTCACCGCCTATTCTACACACTAAATGTTTAGCGCTAATGTTTGCTTCAAATAATTGAGCTACATCTTTTAGTACAATGTCGCCTTGTTGGTGGCCTTTGCTGTCGTTAATTATTTTAAAATGATCTAAATCGATGTAAATAAGCGCGTGCTCTACATCACCATAGGTGTGTTTAGTTTGGCATATATTATTGAGTTGTTGATCAAAATAATAACGGTTATGTAAGCCTGTTAGCGTATCGTGCAGGGCTAAGTGGCGCAGCTTTAATTCAGCTTGTTTACGCTCGTGTATGTTGTCGATTGTGGCAGTAATAGTGGCATTATTGCGGCTGTTTTTTATTAGCTGTAAGCGGCATTCCACCCAAATCTGATTGCCATTTTTATGATTAAGTTGAATCTCAACTTGCTGCTGATGCATGTCACCATTAAGAATATCGTTAATGGTCGTATTTAGTTTTACTTGGCATTCATCAGAGCAATAATCAATTAATGATTTTTGCAAAGACGATTTAACCCCAAAGCCACTTAGTGTTTCCCAAGCAGGATTGATAAAGCGAATTTTACCTTGTTGATCAAGCTCTAAAACCACCGTATTTAAATGCAGCAAAATACGTTGGTGCGCCGAAAAAAGCTCTTTGTAGCGTACTTCGCTAATACTTAACTGCTCAACCTTTTGGGCAAACTCAGCATAACTAACCATAAAGTCTTCACGGCGCGCAGCATGGTCACATACTTTATTTAAAAACGACGGGTCGTATGGCGCTCTGATAAAGTCGGTAACACCGGATAGCAGTAGCTGCTCTGCATAGTCGGCATCGTTATTATCAATAATAGTTACAATGGCTTGTTTAGGGTTATGTTGCAGTATTTCTTCGACTAACTTATCGGATGTGCCCGCATGTGAAGCGGTTGCATCAAGTAGGACAATGGCAAACTGTTGTTGGTTATAGGCACTGAGAGCACTTTGGCTTGTGGTGACATGGGTAATGGCAAAATTGAGCTTAAGTTGCTCCGCTATTTCATCGGCTTTTAGCGCTATTGGTTCAAGCAAGAGTAAATTAAGGCGACTGCTTTTTTCTAAATGTGTAGACAGAACATTGGCTAGAACCTGCGGTAACATGTCTTGGTGCTCAAAGGGCAGTACGGCATCTATGCCATAACTACGAGCTGTGGTTTCAGCTATACGCTCACAGTAAATAGGCGGAATAAGTAAAATTGGGGTGTTTTTTGGGGTGTTAAGTAAGCCTGAGCGGATCATGCGAGAAAAACGCCAGCCATCTATTTTCCCCACGCTCAAGCCCGTAATAATCATGTTTACTGGCTGCTTTTTTAACAGAGTGAGCGCATCTTGGCTATCTGCTACTTCTATGAATTCAAATACCTTTAAATGTCCTAAAGTGGCGCGAATAGTGCGGCGTTCTTCACTACTTGCGTTTAGAATGAGCAACTTCAGCTTACCTGCCACTTTTTTAACCCCGAAATTAGAAACATCATTATTTAAGGTGAGTAAGAATAATGATATTTACCAATAAGAACAAGATTATTTAAAGTAGTTACTCAAATGTATCTAAAATAGGGCGAATCCTCTCAACTGTGGTAGATATCTTGAGCTTAGCCGAGGATAGATATACACTTGGCGCGATTTTAATGATGTGGAATACCGACTATGCGCGTGGCTGACTTTAGCTTTGACTTACCTGATGAATTAATTGCTCGTTTTCCTAAACAAGACAGAACCAGCAGCCGTTTACTAACCCTAGATGGCCCAACTGGCAACGTTGAACACAAAGTGTTTAGCGACCTACTTGATTTAGTAAACGAAGGTGACTTATTAGTATTTAATAATACCCGCGTTATTCCTGCCCGTATGTTTGGTCAAAAAGCCTCTGGCGGTAAGGTCGAAGTACTTGTAGAGCGTGTAGTTGATGAACACCGTGTACTTGCCCATGTAAGAGCAAGTAAGTCGTTAAAGCCTGGTAACGAGGTTATTTTAGAAGGCAAAGCAAAAGCGACAATGATTACGCGTCACGATACGTTATTTGAGCTTGAATTTGATCGCAGCCAAAATGTACTCGATATTCTAAACGACATTGGCCACATGCCTTTACCTCCTTACATTGACCGCCCAGACACCGAAGCTGACCGCGAGCGTTATCAAACCGTTTATGGCGAAAAGCCCGGTGCAGTAGCAGCGCCTACAGCAGGGCTGCATTTTGACGATAAGCTAATGGCGGCATTAAAGCAAAAAGGCGTAAACATGGCGTTTGTTACGCTACATGTTGGCGCAGGTACGTTTCAGCCGGTGCGTGTAGAAAGCGTAGATGAGCATGTAATGCACTCTGAATACATTGAAGTACCTGATGAGGTGGTTCACGCTGTTGCTAATACAAAAGCTAACGGTGGGCGTGTTATAGCTGTGGGAACTACCTCTGTGCGCTCGCTGGAGTCGGCAGCAAAAGTACACGGCGGTAAATTAGAGAGCTATTTTGGCGATACCGATATTTTTATTTTTCCGGGTTATCAGTTTAATGTAGTTGATGCCATGGTGACTAATTTTCACTTGCCAGAATCAACCCTCATAATGCTAGTAAGTGCCTTTAGCGGCCAAGATAACATTATGGGCGCGTACAACACGGCTATAGAACAAAAGTACCGCTTTTTTAGCTACGGCGATGCGATGTTTTTAACACGTAAATAAGCACGTTTTTATCCGGTACCGTTTTTAAAAGCCCAGCTCGCACGCTGGGTTTTTATTTGCCTGCGCTAATACGCAGTGAATTTAGCGCAGCTAATAGTAATAACGGGGCAAAAAGGGTAGAATCGAGCGGTTAAATTATAGCTTGTTGGACTGTTTTTCCGACATTGAGGATGATATGAAATTTGAATTAGACCGCACCGACGGAAAAGCGCGCCGCGGCCGCTTGATTTTTGACCGTGGTGTAATAGAAACGCCTGCATTTATGCCAGTAGGTACTTACGGTACTGTTAAGGGCATGACCCCAGATGAAGTTAAAGCCACAGGGGCACAAATTTGTTTGGGTAACACCTTTCATTTAATGCTACGCCCAGGTACTGAAATCATTAAACAACACGGTGATTTACACGATTTTATGAATTGGGACTTTCCAATTTTAACCGACTCAGGTGGTTTCCAAGTATTTAGCCTTGGTGCTATGCGTAAAATTACTGAAGAAGGTGTGTTGTTCCAATCGCCGGTAAATGGTGACCAAATTATGATGTCGCCTGAAAAATCAATGGAAGTACAGCGTGATTTAGGCTCAGACATCGTCATGATTTTTGACGAATGTACGCCATACCCTGCCACCGAAAAAGAAGCTAAAGACTCAATGGAGTTATCGCTTCGTTGGGCTAAGCGCTCTAAAGAAGGCCACGGCGATAACCCATCAGCCTTATTTGGTATTATTCAAGGTGGTATGTACCCAGAGTTACGTGCACAATCACAAAAAGGCCTAGAAGAAATTGGCTTTGATGGTTACGCATTAGGCGGCCTATCGGTTGGTGAGCCTAAAAACGAAATGATGAATATTCTTGATCATTGTGCGTACAAAATGCCAGAAGACAAACCGCGCTACTTAATGGGTGTAGGTAAACCTGAAGACTTAGTTGAGTCTGTACGCCGTGGTATTGATATGTTTGACTGTGTAATGCCTACCCGTAATGCACGTAATGGTCATTTATTTATTACCACAGGTACAATTAAAATTCGTAACGCAGTACATAAAACAGACACTGGCCCACTTGATCCTGAGTGTGATTGCCATACCTGTAAAAATTATTCGCGTGCTTATTTGCATCACCTTGATAAATGTAACGAAATTTTAGGCGCACGACTAAACACAATCCATAACTTACGTTACTATCAGCGTGTTATGGAAGGCCTACGCAATGCAATTAGCGAAGGTAAACTAGAAGAATTTGTTAGTGATTTTTATGCTCGCCGTGGCCAAGACGTGCCAGAGCTTGCAGATATAAATTAAAATTTAAAAATATAGAGGAAGTATTATGAGTTTATTTATTTCAAACGCACACGCCGCTGCTGGTCAACCTGCTGCAAGTGGTGGCTGGGAAATGCTAATTATGTTAGCTATTTTCGGTTTAGTTTTTTACTTTTTAATTTACCGCCCACAAGCTAAGCGTGTGAAAGAGCACAAAAGCCTTATGAGCGCGATGGCTAAAGGTGATGAAGTACTTACCCAAGGCGGTTTAGTAGGTAAAATTGTTAAAATTACTGAAGATAAAGATTTCATCGTGATTTCTTTAAATGAGCAAGCTGAAGTAACAGTACAAAAATCGGCAGTATCTGCTGTATTGCCTAAAGGCACAATGAAGTCACTATAAAAATAAAAAGGACATGCCTGTGTTAAACAAGTTTCCAATTTGGAAGTATTTACTTGTTTTAGCTGTGGTAGCCATTGGCCTTTTATATGCTTCTCCAAACTTGTATGGCCGCGATCCGGCCATTCAGGTTTCGGGGGCAAAAGGCGCAGATGTCGATCTCAGTGTAGTAGACAAAGTAAACGCAACCCTCAAACAACATAATGTAACAGCTAAGTCTACCGTGCTTGAAGGCGGCCAAGTATTAGTACGTTTTAAAAATGTTGAAGAACAGCTAAAAGCGCAAGACTTACTGCGTAATTCTCTTAGCGACGATTATATCTCTGCTATTAATATGGCACCTGCGCAACCTGCATGGTTAAAATCATTGGGTGGTAACCCTATGAAGTTAGGTCTTGATTTAAGTGGTGGTGTTCACTTCACCATGGAAATCGACATGGCAACCGCGGTAGATAATCAGCTAGAGCAAATGGAACAAGATTTTCGTAGCGACCTACGCGAAGAAAAACTTCGTTACCGTAGTGTTCGCCGCGTAGCGGGCTCTGAACGTATGCGTGTAGAAATGCGTACCGAAGAAGATAAAGAAGCGGCTGAACGCTTTTTAGCATCGCGCTACCCACTAAACGTATACATTGATGATAGCAGTAACGATCGCGCATTTTTTGCCACTATGAGTGAGCAAAAGCTTAAAGAAATACGTGACTACGCTATTAAGCAAAACGAAACCATTATTCGTAATCGTATTAACCAAATTGGTGTTGCAGAGCCTAACGTACAGCGCCAAGGTGCTGAGCGTATTATTGTGCAACTACCAGGTGTACAAGATACAGCACGCGCTAAAGAAATTTTAGGTGCAACGGCCACGCTTGAATTTCGTGAAGTAGACGAAAACGCAGACCCAAGTGCAGCTGCTCAAGGGCGTATTCCTGCGGGCACAGAAATGATCATGAGCCGTGATGGCTACCCTGTGGTACTTAAAAAACGTGTCATTCTTGAAGGTAGCCATATCACTGGTGCGCAATCAGGAAACGACGAATACCAGCGCCCACAAGTAAGCATTACCTTAGATAGCAAAGGCGGGGCAAAAATGAATGCCTTTACCAAGCGTGCTATTGGTAAGCGCATGGCAACGGTATTTATTGAATACAAGCCATCGGGTAAAAAAGATGCTGACGGTAAAGCACTTCCACCTATTAAGGTAGAAGAGGTTATTAACGTTGCGACTATTCAGGCTCGTCTTGACCGTTCATTCCGTATTACAGGTATTGATAACCCAGCCGAAGCCCACAACTTAAGCTTACTATTACGCGCCGGTGCATTAGTAGCGCCAATTCAAATTGTTGAAGAGCGCACAGTAGGCCCAAGCCTAGGTCAAGAAAACATTGAAGCCGGTATGACAGCGGTAGCCCTTGGCTTTGCGTTTGTACTTGCCTTTATGCTTATTTACTACAAAGGGTTTGGTTTAGTTGCCAACATTGCACTAGCAGCTAACTTAGTGCTTATTGTAGGTGTAATGTCGTTAATTCCAGGAGCCACATTAACGCTGCCAGGTATTGCCGGTATTGTATTAACAGTGGGTATGGCGGTTGATGCTAACGTACTTATTTTTGAGCGTATTCGTGAAGAGCTGGCCGATGGCCGCAGCCCTCAACAAGCCGTTCATTTTGGTTACGATAGCGCCTTTAGTACTATTTTTGATGCCAATATTACCACTTTAATTGCTGCGGTTATTTTATTTGCAGTGGGCACTGGCCCTATTGCAGGTTTTGCCGTAACACTGGCAATTGGTATTTTAACTTCAATGTTTACAGCCATAGTTGGTACCCGTGCGGTAATTAACTTATTTATTGGTGGTAAGCGCATTGATAAACTTTCAATTTAAGGAGCGGACATGCAAATTTTAAGTTTGGGTGGTAAAACCCTACGTTTCATGTCACTTCGTAAAGTGGCAATGGGTTTTTCTACGCTATTAATTTTAGCGTCGTTTGCCTCAATTTTTATCAAAGGTTTAAACTTTGGTTTAGATTTTACTGGCGGTACCGCTGTAGAGGTTGGTTTTTCGCAACCTGCAGATTTGAAAAAAGTACGCTCAGTATTAGCTGAAAACGGGTTTGCCGATGCCTCAGTGCAGCTGTTTGGTTCTAGCCAAGATATTTTGGTTCGTTTAGCGCCGCGTGGCAGTGAAGTAAAAGCCGAAGTTATTGGTAACCAAGTTATTACTGCCTTAAAGCAAGCTGATGAGAGCGTAGTAATGCGCCGCATTGAGTTTGTAGGCCCAAGCGTAGGGGAAGACTTAAAAGAGCAGGGTGGCCTTGCCATGTTAACTGCGCTTATTTGTATTTTGATTTACGTGGCATTTCGCTTTGAGTGGCGTTTTGCTGTGGGCGCGGTAGGTGCACTACTTCACGATGTAATTATTACAGTAGGTTTGTTTTCTGTATTAGGGTTAGAGTTTGACTTAACTATTTTAGCGGCAATATTGGCGGTAATTGGTTACTCACTTAACGATACTATTGTTGTATCTGACCGTATTCGTGAAAACTTCCGTAAAGTACGCATCGACGACACTATCGAAATTATCGACATGTCGTTAACGCAAACACTTAACCGTACACTTGTAACGTCAATCACCACTATTTTGGTATTGATTGCGCTATTTGTGTGGGGCGGACAAACCATTCACGGCTTTGCTACAGCCCTGTTATTTGGTGTGTTCATTGGTACTTATTCTTCAGTTTACGTTGCAAGCTCGGTAGCTATTACCATGGGCGTAAGTAAAGAAGATTTAATACCAGAGGTAATTGAAAAAGAAGGCGCAGACCTAGACGCATTGCCGTAATAGAGTTAACGCTAAATAAAACCGCTCAATTGAGCGGTTTTTTATTGCGCGCGGTTTTATAGAGCTTGGTTGCTTTAAGATTAAACGTACACGCTTTTTAGGCTGAACTTAAAGCCTTGAGCCGGTTATATAATTAAGCCATTACAATAACGTATGAATAGTTAACAGTATATTAGGCTATAAACTTAGCGCTTAGATTGTACCGCCCCTAAATTGAGCAAATTTAATCCTGAAAGGTCAATAGCACCTAATGCCATAAAATTGTCATACAGGCTTGCTACTTTAATGCCCCTATTAAACGACAATCAGGTTTTGCAGTGACGATGCAGCGCAAAGTACTAGAGTACATTTTAAATAACGGTGAAATAACCACGTTATTTCAGCCTATTTTTGATATAGCTAATCAAACAATTATAGGTTACGAAGCGCTAAGTCGAGGGCCTAAAAACAGCCCTTTGGAAATGCCTAACCGACTGTTTGAAGCGGCCAGTGAGCACGCTTTAATTTCAGAGCTTGAGCTATTATGCCGCTCAAAAGCAATTGAAAACTTTGTAAAGCTTAATTTAAACGGTAAGTTATTTTTAAATGTAAGCCCTAAAACCTTGCTCGACCCTTGCCACCCAAAAGGTGAAACCCTGCATTTAATAGAGCAGTTTGGTTTAGCAGCAAACCGCGTGGTGATTGAGGTAACAGAGCAAGAAAAGGTCGACGATGGTTTTTTATTATTAAAAACAATTGCACACTACCGCGAGCTGGGTTTTACCATTGCCATTGACGACTTAGGTGCTGGTTACTCGGGTTTAAAACAGTGGTCTGAACTATGCCCCGACTTTGTAAAAATCGACCGTTACTTTATTGATCATTGCGATGAAAGCGAAGTTAAAAAAGAGTTTTTAAAATCGATTACGGTACTCGCAAAAGCAACAAACACCGCAGTAATAGCCGAAGGCATAGAAAGAGTAGAAGAGCTTGCCTATGTTGAAAGCTTAGGCATAGCAAACGTACAAGGTTTTTTACTGGAAAAACCAAACTCAAATCCAAGCCTTGATTACAGCTCAGAGCAATTACAAGCATTAAACTTTAAACAGCCAAGCAATACGTTTGATCAATCAATAGCGATTGGCCGGCTTGCTGTTACACAAGAAGCAATAGACAGCGAAACCCGTTGCAAAGACGCCCACAAGCTATTCGAAAAAGACAAAGCCGTGATGAGCCTAGCGGTTTTAAATAAAGCCGGCCAACCGGTTGGCTTACTACATAAAGATCAGCTCACTGAGGTGTTTGCAGCGCCCTATGGCCATGCACTTTACGACAAGTGCCCCGTAACCGACTTTATGGATAAACAACCTTTAGTGGTGGATGAAAACCAACTTCTTGATACCGTGAGTCAGCAAATTACAGAGCAAGACTTTGATATTCGCCGCCATATTGTGATCACCCGAAATAAACGTTACCTAGGGCTTGCCCCATTGCGTGATATTTTAAAGCACATAACAGAAGAAAAAATTCGTCACGCCCAGCATGCTAACCCACTCACCATGCTCCCTGGTAATGTAGCCATTAATGAGGCAATAGAGCAAAGGTTACGCTCACAAAGTGCGTTTTCGCTTGCCTATATAGATCTTAATCACTTTAAGCAGTTCAATGATTTATACGGTTATGCCAGTGGCGATAGTGTGATTAAATTATTGGCAGATGTAACCGTGCAAGCATGCGAAAACAGTGCTAACTTTGTAGGACATATAGGTGGTGATGACTTTATGGTTGTGTTTGACCAATCAGATGCTGTGTATATTTGTAATACCATAATTGAGCAGTTTGAACTGCAATCACGCACTTTTTTTACGCCTGAGCACATTAAGAGCAAAGGCTACTGGGCTACAAATCGTGAGGGAGAAAAGCAATTTGTACCTTTACTTACGTTATCAATTGGCCTTGTGGAGCCCGACTTACAAGAATGTAAAAACAGCCATCAAGTTGCAGCACTTGCAACAGATGCTAAAAAAGAGGCTAAGCGGTATCGCCATAGTTATTTGTTTATTTGTAAGCGCAGAAAGCCTGCGCCTGCCGTAGTGCGCTTAGCACCAGAGAATAAACAGGTGGTATAAAAAATAGGTAATTATTATGTTGCCATTAAAAGTAGTTGTTGGTGGGTTTGCTTTATTTGCGGTTAGTTTTTTTGTGCAAGGGGTAGAGATTGTTAATGTTGCTCAAAAGCAAAGTGTGCAAAATGCCCGTGAAGAATACCTAAGTGAGCTATTAACACGAGCCCTAGAGCGGGCTAATTACCCTGTAGACATAAAAATGCAGCCAGTGAGCTTACAGCAACAGCGTGACCTGATTGAGCTAGATAAAACAGAGTTAGATGTTTATTGGAGCATGAGCAGCCCAGAACGAGAGGCACGGGCAATAGCCGTTAAAGTCCCGCTATTTAAAGGCTTTATAGGCAAGCGCGTTTTATTAACCAGTAAAAAAAATGTCGAAAAATTTAAAGGCATTACCACTTTAGCGCAATTAAGTGAGCTCTCGGCAGTGCAAGGGCATGATTGGCCAGATACAAAAATAATGGCCTATAACGGCTTACATGTAAGGCCGCTGAGTAACTATCAAGCTATGTTTACGCTCACTAGCCGGGGCAGAATCGATTACTTTCCTCGCTCATTTATCGAAGTTAATTCTGAGCTTGTTGCCAATGCGCAGAGTAACTTAGTTATTGTGCCTAATTTATTTATTAGTTATCCCACCGGTATTTATTATTTTGTTGTAAGTAGTAAGCCAGCTTTAGCGCAAGCCATAGAGCTTGGGTTGCAAAACATGCAAAACAGCGGAGAGTTTGATGCGTTATTTGATGAGTATTTTGCAAAAGACATAAACTCTCTCCCTTTCACAAAAGGTTATACCACGGAGCTAAAGCTCGATAACCCTTACTTTTAAAACAAAAAAGGAGCCATAGGCTCCTTTTTTATAATAGGGTTACATGCACTTTATTAGCGAAGTAACGCTTCAGGTAATACTGGGCGAATTTCACGGATAATTGCTTGAGTAAGCTTAGGTGCACCACAAATAATGTTACCGCTATTGTTGTAGTTAACGCCACCTGCAAAATCAACAACCATGCCGCCAGCTTCTTTTACAAGTAACTCGCCTGCTGCTGTGTCCCACGGTTTTAAACCAATTTCAAAAAAGCCATCAACACGGCCCGCCGCTACATATGCCATATCTAGCGCTGCAGAACCTGCACGACGAATATCAGCAGTTTGTGTAAACAATGCTTTAAACGCGTCTGTGTATGCATCTAAGTGGTGTTTTTGTTTGAAAGGGAAGCCTGTTGCTAAGATTGAACCAGCTAATTCTACGGTTTTAGTAACGCGTAAACGCTTGCTGTTTAGCTGTGCGCCTTGACCACGAGATGCAGTGAAAAGCTCGCCACGAACTGGATCGTAAATTACAGCTTGGTCTAAACGACCTTTTACTTTAAGTGCGATAGAAACCGCGAAATGAGGGATACCCTTGATGAAGTTAGTTGTGCCATCAAGCGGGTCAACAATCCATTGGTAATCTGCATCTTTGCCTTTGTGCTCACCTAGTTCTTCACCAACAATGCAGTGATCAGGGTAAGATTTTAAAATTGTATCACGAATTACGGCTTCGGCTTCTTTATCAATGTTAGTCACTAAGTCGTTAGTGCCTTTTTGTTGAATTTCAACTTTTGATAAATCTTCACTTGCGCGAAGTAAAATTTTGCCTGCGTTGCGCGCAGCGCGAACCGCAATGTTT
>NZ_DJHW01000023.1:0-17743 GCF_002433295.1 Pseudoalteromonas sp. UBA6610
GTGGGGTCGCATTATAGGGAGAACGGATTTTTACGCAAGCGTTTTTTAATAAAAACTATAAATAAAAGCTCTTTCGTGCATTTTTCACTCTAAAGAGCCAAGAGCAGTACAAAAAACAAACTAAATCTATACACAAAGGCCAGTTTGCTTTAAATATAACGATGTATAAAACGCAAAAAGCACCTATAAGGTGCTTTTAAGTTAATTTATTAACTGCGCGTATTAATACAAAATACTATAAAGCTTTCTTCTGTATTTTGCTGCAAGTGCATCTCCATCTGGTAGAGAAGCGATAATTGCTAAAAAGCTTGCTTTAGCGTCATTAAAATTAAGATCCTTTTTAAGTACGCTGAACAGTGTTTCGAGTGCTTCTTCTTTTCGTCCTGCATCATTTAGCAATTGGCTTAGCTCTATTTTCAGGTCTAAGTCATTTGGGTACTTTTCTACTTGAGATTGCTTTTCTTTTATCTCTGGCGAGTCGGTAGCTTCTAGAGCCGCTTCGCATTTAGCTTTTATATTATGAAAATAAGCATCTTGCTCTTGGGCGTCAATGGTATCAATGAGTGCTTGCGCATCATCTAACTTGTGTATTTGAATACATATATCGGCTAATACAAGCTTTATACGTGCGTTTGCACTGTCTATTTCATACGCTTGCTTTGCGTAATTAAATGCAGCATTTAGGTCCGACTTTAATAATGCTTGTTTTGCTTGTTCAAGAAGTAGGTCCTGTTGCGCTGGTAAATGCTTACTCAGGGCTTCGCGAATTTGCGCGTCTGTTTGTGCACCCGCTAATAAATCTACTGGAGCTGAATCTTTTAACAACACAAGTGTAGGTAATGTTTGCAAGCCAACCTGCTGCGCTAATTGCGAGGCGAGTGCTTGTTCTGCGTCACAATCAAGATTAGCCACTACAATATGGTCTTTATATTGCGTAGCTAAGTTTTCTAATATACCGATTTGGCTAATACACTCAGGACTTTGTGGCGAGTGGAAGTTAAGCAGCACCAACTTTTGTTGTGATGTTTCACCGAGTACTTGCTGAAG
Source organism: Pseudoalteromonas sp. UBA6610 (assembly GCF_002433295.1). Lineage (NCBI taxonomy): Bacteria > Pseudomonadati > Pseudomonadota > Gammaproteobacteria > Alteromonadales > Pseudoalteromonadaceae > Pseudoalteromonas > Pseudoalteromonas sp. UBA6610. Next base: position 1,048 of record NZ_DJHW01000023.1, read on the forward strand.
GTTTTGTGCGTTGATACTAACTATGTTGCTCATTGAATTAATTGCCATATTCATTTATTTAGGTTTTTATATGGAGACGAACATAATAAATACAAGTATTAAATACTTTCAAATAATGAGGGAAAACATGAAAATCACCTATCTAGCTGCAGCATTTATGATAGCAAGCCCACTTACTTACGCTAAGTCACTAAACTTAGATTTAACTAAGAGTATGCCAGCTATTGAAAAGTTTTACCTCGACTTACATCAATCTCCAGAGCTTTCATATCACGAACAAGAAACTGGCAAAAAAATAGCATCGCAATTAACAAACCTTGGGTTTGACGTAACAGATAATATGGGCGGCTACGGTGTGGTAGGGATTTATAAAAATGGCACCGGCCCTACAATAATGATTCGTACTGATACTGATGGCCTACCAATCACAGAGCAAACCGGTAAAGCTTATGCATCTAAAGTACAAGTGACCAACGAGCATGGGAATAAAGTAGGTGTAATGCATGGCTGTGGCCACGATATACATATGAGCTCGTTTATTGGTACTGCTGAGCAACTTATTGCCCATAAAAATAAGTGGCAAGGAACGTTAATGATGGTTGCGCAACCTGCAGAAGAAGTTGGCGGTGGAGCAAAAGCCATGTTAAGTGAAGGCTTATTTAGTAAATATGCTAAGCCTGATCATGTTATTGCGCTGCATGTTAGTGCCAGCGTGCCTGCGGGTAAGGTATCAATGAAAAATGAATACACCATGGCAAGTGTTGATTCGGTAGATATAACTATAAAAGGAAAAGGCGGACACGGCGCCTACCCACACACTACCGTAGACCCTGTAGTTATTGCGGCGCGTACTGTATTAGCATTACAAACAATCACAAGCCGCGAGCTTTCTCCACTTGAGCCTTCCGTTGTGACTGTGGGATCTATTCATGGTGGCTCAAAGCATAATGTGATTTCCGATGAAGTAAAACTACAGCTTACGCTTAGAAGCTACAACCCAGAGGTACGGACGGCGCAAATAGCAGCAATAAAACGTATTACAGCGGGTATTGCTCAAAGTGCTGGCCTTACTGAGTCACACTACCCTGTTGTTCACGTTCATGAAGATGAATCTATTCCATCTACTTACAATAACCCTCAGCAAACTAATCTTGTTAGGAGTGCTATTGCTGATGCAATTGGCGAAACTAATGTACTTGAGACAAAAGCGGTTATGGCTGGTGAAGATTTTGGGCTGTACGGTAGAACTGATGAAAACATTCCTATTACGTTATTTTGGTTAGGTGGAGTAAACCAGCAGCAATATACAAATGCGATGAAAAGTAACCAAACACTTCCTTCATTACACTCAAGTAAATTTGCACCAGATTATAAAGTAGCATTACCGACTGGTATAAAAGCCATGAGTAACGCTGCAGTCGCGTTATTTAATAAAAAATAAGCCGTATTTGAGAGCTCAGCGTTTAAGTGGTTGCTGAGCTCTTTTTATAATTTGATTTTTTAAATGCTGCTTTTTTACCACCCTTAGCAAAGCGCTTTTTAGGCGGTGTTTTAGGCGGTGTTTTAGGCAGCTTTGAAAATACATGGCTATCACAACTAGCTGCTTGCTGTACAAAACCTTCAAGCTCCACCAGCAGTGGTTGTAGAAATTGTTGGTAGCTCATTGCTTGTTGAGCAATGTTGCCTAAACTCGCCTCCCATTTAGCGGTCAAATCGGGGCTAGCTAAGCCCTCTGGTAAAACACTAATAAGTGCCAAGCCTGTTTGTGTTGCTTTAATTGATTTACCTTCGCGCTTTAAAAAACGACGCCTAAATAATAATTCAATAATGCCTGCGCGGGTTGCCTCTGTTCCTAGCCCATCGGTCTCTTTAAGTATTTTTTTAATTTGTGAATCTTTTACATAACGACTAATGCCGGTCATGGCACTTAGCAATGTTGCATCAGTAAAATGAGACGGTGGCGTAGTGTGTTTTTCTACCACTTCACCTTTAGTGCAGTTAAGCGCCATGCCTTTTGTTAAATGAGGCAAGGTTGCTTCATCTTTTAGCTCGGCTTTGCCCATTAATACCTTAAACCCTAAGCTTACATCTTGCTTTGCATTGGCTTTAAATAAACCTCCCGCAATTGTTACCTCTACTTTAGTTTCGTTATAAATGTAATCGGGGTAAAACTGAATTAGGTAATGCCTGCTAATAAGTTGATATACTTTTGCTTCATCAGCCGCCAAAGTCGCTGTTTTTAGTTGTTTAGCGGTAGGTACAATTGCATGGTGTGCAGCCACTTTTGCATCGTTAAAACATTTGCTGCGTTTTTTAGCGTCTGCCCCATTCACAAACTCAGTGTTTTGACCGCCATTAGCTGCAATTGCTTTTAAAATTGCAGGCGCATCTAAATGATGCTCTTTAGGCAAATAACGATTATCAGAACGAGGGTAAGTAATTAACTTATGACGCTCATAAAGCGTTTGGCAAATATCGAGTACTTGCTGGGCTGCCATACCATATGCCTTTGCAGCATCTATTTGCAGTGCCGATAAATTATAAGGCAGCGGCGCGCTTTGTTTTTTTTGTTTTTGTTCGAGCGCAGTGACTTCAGCTGGTTGATTGGCTATTCGCGAAGCGACGTTTTCGGCTAATGCATTATTTAAAACGCGGCCCTCTTCATCTTGGTACGGCTCGCAGGCTTTGCTTGGTACCCACTTGGCCACAAAGCTTTGCTGCTCAGGGGTTATTAAATGCGCCAACACTTCATAAAATGGTTTTGACACAAAGTTAGCTATTTCGTTATCCCGATTAACCACTAAACCTAAAATTGGGGTTTGTACGCGACCCACCGACAACACATTGCCAAAGCCTGCTTTTTGACCCGCCAGCGTATAAGCACGCGTAAGGTTCATACCAAATAGCCAATCTGCACGTGAACGCGCAAGCGCCGACACACTAAGCGGAATAAATTCACGATTTGAACGCATAGTAGTAAGCGCTTTTTTTACCGCCGCTAAATTTAAATCACTTATAAGTAAACGTTGAATGCTTTGCTTTTTGGTTTTACTTATTTTGGCTTGCTCTATGACTTCATCAACCAACAATTGGCCTTCGCGGTCGGGATCGCCCGCATGCACGAGTACTGATGCCTGCTTAATTAGCTTTTTTAAAATAGTTAATTGTTTACGCGTTTTCGTTTTTGCCTTGAGCTGCCATTGCTGTGGCACTATGGGGAGGTGTTCAAATTGCCACTTTTTAAAACGCGCATCATAATCATCAGGTTCAGCTTGCTCTAGTAAGTGCCCTATACACCACGAGACACAGTCACCATTAGCCACTTCTATATAACCATCGTGTTTTTTATGTGGTTTTGGCAATGCATCAGCAATAGCTCTGCCAAGTGATGGCTTTTCTGCGATATAGAGTTTCATGGGAGTTGCTCACTAACTGTTTATATGAACAGTAGTTTAGCACAGCTATTTTAGGGGGAGGGAGTTTTATATTTACTACTAATCTGGTCTTCTTTGTTTTTAACTAAAATATAAATAAGAGGGAGGTAACATACTACTACAGTAGAAATATTAATCAGAGGTAAAAGAGTTTTATACATTAAAGTACTATAAGATAAATCCCATAAATGGCGATCTACAACTCTGAACAACTGTAAAGTTGGGGCCATTACAACCACAAGTTGCCCTAATACACATTGCCATAAATAAACTTTATCTTTTAAGCCTAGATAAGCAATTAATGCCATCCAAGCAATATCATTAAAAGCCCAAATGACGTACCTGTAAATGTTAATATCTTTATCAAACGTTTTTAAAGGCTCATATATAAAAGCACCAAATAAGAAAAAAGCACTCGTGATACAAACAAACCTGAGTGCTAAATAATCTTTTCGTAGAAAAAAAATAACTATAGCTGGAAGTAAAAACAAAACCCAGCTGAGCTCAATAAATGCATATAACTCATTGAACCATCTAAACATAGTTAATCATTAGTCTTATCATCGTCACCACCAGAACCATTTCCCGGCATATAGCAATATTTATCGATTATTTTCACAGAAACACCATTACATATGTTAAAGAAATGTACTTTAAGCTAAAATAATGAACTTGCCAAGATACTTAGGCGATTAAGTACCTTAAAAAGAAACTTAATTAGAGAAATTAGCGCCCGCTACTAGCCTAGCGTACATCAATAGGGTCTGACTCTTTAGCTTTACCTTGTAAGATTGATATTTCTACTCGGCGATTTCTACGCCTATCTTCGTTTGAATTATTCGGAACAAGTGGACGAGTATCAGCCCGCCCTACTACCATCATGCGGTTTTTATCAAACCCTTGTACCGTTTGTAATTCGCTTGCGACTGCTACAGCACGCTTTGACGATAAGTCCCAGTTATTAATATATAACTCGTTAGAAACCTGAAAATCATCGGTGTGACCCGATACCGTAATTTCTCCAGGTACATCTTTTAATAACTCACCAATATCTTGAATTATGGGCTTAAACTTAGGTTGTAAAAAAGCACTGCCAGAGGGAAATGAGCCATTTTCACGGATACGAATAATGATTTGCTGCCCTAAAGATTCAAGCTCGATTGCACCATCGATAATTTGTTTTTCGAGCTGTTGCGCTATTTTTTTCACTAACTCGTTAGTTTGTTCTTGATCGGCGGCTGAAGTTGCTTGCTCTGAAGATTGCTGCTGCGATGTACTACGTGACTCGCCACCACGTTTATCGCCACGTTGCTCTTGTCTACCACCAGCAGAGCTTTCATCACCCGCTTGAAATTCTAACATTTGCTGGGTCATTTCAACGGTTTGTTGCTGAATGGTTTCTATCGGGGTAGGTTCAGGCTTACCAGGGGTAAATTCCATAGCAATAACCGAGGTCCCTTTAGGGATATCTTTTACTTCTATTTTGTTTTGCACACCAAATGCAAACTTCATCGAGCCTGCTATTTGCTTAAATTTAAGTACATCCATTTCTGAAAACGCGAGCAAAAGTACAAAAAAGCACATTAAAAGCGACATTAAGTCGGCAAATGTTCCCATCCAAGCAGGCAGACCTGGTGGTGGGCATTTGCACTCTTGATCAGACATGGTTACTCCTCGGTATCTACTTTGCGCTTAGACTCAGCAAGGTAGTTTTTCAATATACCTTCAATTACTTTCGGGTTTTGGCCATCTTGAATACCTAAAATAGCATCCAGTATTAGACGCTGATTCATGGCTTCTTCGTCTTTACGAAGCTCCAGTTTTACCTGAATAGGAATAGCCACTACATTTGCTAAAAATGCACCATATAAAGTAGTTAATAATGCCACCGCCATCGCGGGGCCAATGGCTTTAGGGTCATCCATGTTAGATAACATAGCAACTAAGCCTATTAACGTTCCTATCATACCCATTGCTGGGGCTATATCGGCAAGTGACTTAAATAAACCAGCGCCCAGTTCGTGACGAGTTGTGGTTAAAGAAATGTCTTTTTGAAGCGTGGCACGAACTACATCAGCATCGTGGCCATCAACGAGCATATCTACACCTTTGCGCATAAAAGGGTTTGGTATTTCGGCTTCTTCGAGGGCTAAAAACCCCCCTTTACGGGCTGAATCAGCAAGTTCAACTGCTTTTTCAATCAGCTCTTCTGGCGATTCGATTTTAAACATAAATGCTTTACCAACAACCTTACCTATGCCCAAAAACTGCGACAAGGTAAAGTTTGATAACACAATAAATAGTGAGCCACCAAATACAATTACACTAGAAGGCGCATCGGCAAACATCCCCATTTCACCGCTACTACTCATAAACATGGACATGACAATTAAACCAATTGCGCCAAGGATCCCAATTATGGTTGCTAAATCCACATTTCCTCCAAAGTATTATACTTTGTTATTCAAACTTTTATTATTAACTGCTTATCGGCAAGATACTGAAATACTTAAGCCATTTTTGAAAAAAGTGTAAAACACTGTGTTTGGCCTAATTTTAGATCAAGATACCCTACTCGCCTAGCGACTGATTAATTTTATTGTACACAGTGAGCACTAATACGCATCTTATACATGGTAAAAATGCGATTTAAACTGATATAACTCAAAAAACAACGATCATCCTTTGACCTAGTTTAGCATTCCCCCTAAAATTGGCTCCTAAATTTATCATGCTGGCTGAAATTAAACATGGCGACTAAAAAACCTGAAAACCTAAGTTTTGAACAAGCACTCGAAGAACTATCAACCATTGTCGGTGAAATGGAACAAGGTGATTTATCGCTTGAGCAGTCGTTAAAGCAATTTGAGCGTGGTATAGCCTTAGCTAACGCCTCAACGGGTAAGTTACAACAAGCAGAACAAAAAGTGTCTATTTTGATGGGTAATGACGAAAAAGCAGCGCTTACTTCATTTAACAACGATATGGAATAACCGTGAGCATACAAGAAAAAATAGAATGTGCTCAACAAGATGTCGTAAAGACCCTGCAACAGTACTTTGATCAACCCCTTGATACCGCACACACAGTAAAAGAAGCTACGCAGTACGGCTTATTTAACGGTGGCAAGCGTTTACGCCCCTTTTTAGTCTACGCAAGTGGTGAAATGCTCGGAGCTAATAAGCAAGATTTAGATATTCTTGCGGCTGCTATTGAGTGTATTCATAGCTACTCATTGGTGCACGATGATTTACCAGCCATGGATGATGACGACCTTCGCCGTGGACGCCCAACTTGCCATATAGAGTTTGACGATGCGCATGCAATTTTAGCGGGCGATGCACTACAAACATTGGCCTTTGAGCTTATCTCGACTCACAATTTTACCTGCAGCGCATCAACACAAGTAAAAATGATCAGCGCACTGGCTAAAGCATCGGGGCTTGAAGGCATGGTCGGCGGGCAAGGGCTAGATATTGCCGCCACAGATAAAGTGATTACAGTACAACAGCTTGAACGAATTCATAAATTAAAAACGGGTGCCTTAATCAACTGTGCCATTACATTGGGTGCATTATGTAGCGAAAAAGCAGACAAACAAACCTTAGAAAACTTACGTGTTTTTGGGTATGCTATAGGGCTGGCATTTCAAGTGCACGACGACATTTTAGATGTTGAAGGTGACACATTTACTTTAGGTAAGCCACAAGGCTCTGATTTAGCTGCTAATAAAGCAACTTATCCGGCCCTATTAGGTATGCAAGGTGCCAAGCAAATGGCGCAAAATTTAATAGAGCAAGCGCATCAAGCATTGAACAAAATAGATGCTGATACCTCTGTTCTAGCGGCGCTGGCAAACTACCTGATTAAACGTGACCATTGAGTGTTACATATACGTATTGCCATTTAGCACTGACATTATTACTCAACAGCGGTAACAACTAATAAGTTAGCACCGGTGTTAGCGAAGGATAAAATAAATACCATGACACTTGATAGTAGCAAGTATCCATTACTTAACTTGGTTGACGAACCAGCCCACTTACGCGATATAGCGCAAGATAAACTCCCTGCGTTTAGCAACGAGTTACGAGACTATTTACTCAACTCTGTTTCGCAAAGTAGCGGCCATTTAGCGTCTGGTTTAGGAACTGTTGAACTTACCGTTGCTCTACATTATGTGTATAACACACCAGAAGATCGCCTTGTATGGGATGTAGGCCATCAAGCGTACCCGCATAAAATTTTAACGGGACGACGCGATTTAATGCATACAATTCGCCAAAAAGACGGATTACATCCATTCCCTTTTCGTGAAGAAAGCCAATACGATACCTTTAGCGTAGGCCATTCAAGTACCTCTATTTCGGCAGCACTTGGTATGTCTATTGCGGCTCAAAAAGAAGGTAAAGGCCGCAAAACTGTTGCCGTTATAGGCGATGGCGCCATTACAGCAGGTATGGCATTTGAAGCCATGAACCACTTAGGCGATGTAAAATCTGACATGTTAATCATTTTAAATGATAACGAAATGTCGATTTCTGAAAACGTCGGTGCGTTAACTAATCACTTTGCGCGTATTTTATCTGGCAGCTTTTACACAAATATTCGCGAAGGCAGTAAAAAGTTACTCTCTGGCGTACCTCCTGTTAAAGAGCTTGCCAGTAAAGTAGAAGAGCACCTAAAAGGAATGGTTATTCCAGGTACCTTCTTTGAAGAACTAGGTCTTAATTACATTGGCCCAATTGATGGCCACGATGTAAATATGCTCGTAGATACACTGCGTAATATGCGTAATTTAAAAGGGCCTCAGCTTTTACATATAAAAACCCAAAAAGGAAAAGGCTATAAACCCGCAGAAGCTGATCCTATTGGCTATCACGGTGTGCCAAAGTTTGACCCTAATACATCAAGCTTACCTAAATCTAAACCTGGCGCCGCCACTTTCTCTAAGGTGTTTGGTGATTGGTTGTGTGATATGGCCGAGCAAGATAAAAAATTAATGGCTATTACGCCGGCAATGCGTGAAGGCTCAGGTATGGTGCGTTTTTCAAAAGAGCACCCAGAGCAGTATTTCGATGTAGCCATAGCAGAGCAGCACGCTGTTACATTGGCGGCCGGTTTTGCCTGTGAAGGGTTAAAACCCGTTGTAGCTATTTACTCGAGCTTTTTACAACGTGCGTATGATCAACTTATCCATGATGTTGCACTGCAAAACTTACCAGTGCTTTTTGCTATAGACCGCGCTGGTATTGTAGGCGCCGACGGCGAAACACACCAAGGTGCGTACGACTTAAGCTTTATGCGCTGTATTCCCAACATGGTGATTATGGCCCCAAGTGATACTAACGAGTGCCGCCATATGCTTTATACCGGTTATAAAGCTAATTGCCCTGTAGCAGTTCGCTACCCTCGTGGTAGTGCCGGTACTGCCGATATTCAAAGCGAAATGACGCTACTAGAAATAGGCAAAGCCAATACCATTAAGCAAGGTGCTAAAATTGCTATTTTATCCTTTGGTACTTTGCTTGAAAACGCGCAACTTGCTGCAAGTGAGCTAGGTGCAACGCTAGTTAATATGCGCTTTATTAAGCCACTTGATACAAGTTTATTAGATGAGCTTAGCCAAACTCATGATGTAATAGTAACGCTTGAAGACAACGCTATTTGTGGTGGCGCAGGCTCAGCGGTTAATGAATATTTAGCAGCGCAAAAAGCCAACCTAAAGGTGCTTAACTTAGGTATTCCTGATGAATTTATTAAGCACGGCACACAAGCGCAAATGCACGATGAAATGGGCTTAGGCGAACAAGGCATTTTAAATTCAATAAAATCGTTTATCGCTTAATTATTTTTGCTAGCTAGTTTTTAAAGGGAGCCTGATGGCTCCTTTTTTGTTTTTTATTTTTAAATTTTTGCATCCAATGTGTATTTCTACGCGTTATCCCTATGAGGTTAACACAGTAAATAGTACGTACTGAGGAGTATAAACAGGCACGTTATTTACTTTCATTTGATGGAATATTAAAAGGTAAAAATGATGAAAAAAGCTAATTTAACTCACTTTCATACACAAAACAGTTCACTTAAACGCCCCCTTTGTTTTTCAGCATTAGCGCTTGGGATAGTACTTGGTATTTCAGGGTGTAGCGGTGATGATGGAGAAAACGGTTTAGCCGGTACGCCGGGAGCAGATGGTCAAGATGGAAGCGATGGCACAAACGGTAACCCCGGCTTTAGTGCAGCCACGTTTATTTTAGCTAATAACGGCGAGCAAAACGCAGGCACTGTTGATTTAATAAACCAGGACGCTGCCAAATTAAAAACCTTTAATACCACTGCAAATGAAGGCGTAGCCTTTGATAGCCTCGGTAATTTAATACAAGCAAGCGACAGCGAAAATGGTAGCATTAAAACTATATGCCAACTTGCCAATCGCGATGATGGTGCAAGCTTTAGTACTAATCAAGACCGTGAAATTACAGGCCCTGCCACTACACTGGTTAATCCTAAGGGCATAGCGATTGCAAAAAATAGCGGGCTGATATTTATAGCTGATTTTGGTGCCATGCAAATTACCACATTTGGCAGTGCTGCAGCGGGAGATGCCGCGCCGCTTGCTACCACTGTTACCGAAGCCGCCCCGTGGGATGTTGATTATGACCACGTAAACGACCGACTTTATGTAGCACTTACCAACGGTGATGTCGCGGTTTATGATAATTTTGTAAGCGGTGAATTTACCGCTATGCCAAGTCGTACTATTACACCAAGCGATGCCGATGGTGTGCAAATATCGGTAAATATTCACGGCATTGTTTATGATGAAACCACCAATAAACTTATTTTATCGGATGTTGGTAGCGCATCAGATACTACCGATGGCGCGCTTTTTGTTATTAATAATGCCTCAGGTGCGCAAGGTAATACATCTGTTGCACGCAGTATTTCAGGCCCTGCGACTATGCTAGGCAACCCTGTAGATATTACCCTTGAGGGTAGTGATTTACGTGTGGCCGAAAAATCAAACGATGCAATTTTAGTGTTTAGTAATATATTTGCCGGTGAAAGTGGCGATATAGCGCCCGATTTAAGTACTGCGTCTACTAAGCCAGAGTCAATTACTAACACGCTAACTCAAAGCTCAATGGCTGATATATCAGATAGTACTGAGCCTAATATGGCGCTATTAGGCGTAGCCGTATCCAGTAATCCAAGCACTGCGGGTGATACAACAGGCCAAATTAGCCGTTTAAATACAGCATTAAGTAGCGAACTTGCAAGCTATAATGCAAGCCAAACGATAGAAAGCGTTAGCTTTGATAAAGCAGGTAATAGCTACGCAACATTCGATAATGCCAGTACAGGGATGGGCGGAATCGTCATCTCTACTAAAGTGGCTTATAACCGTGATGGCGAAACATTTAACGCCAGCCAAGATAGACTGATTTCAGGAAGCAATACAGGCCTTATTTCACCTAAAGGATTAGATATTGCCTCCGATAGTGGAATGATTTTTGTGGCTGAAAATAATGAAACCACGCCGAGCATTGCTATATTTTCAAGCTGTGCCACCGGCGATGTATCACCTCTTATGACCTTAACTTTTGCCAATAATGCACGCCCGTGGGATGTTGATTACGACAGTAACACTGACCGCGCTTTTGTTGCGCTAACTAATGGCACTGTAGCGGTATTTGATCAAGTTAAAAATAAGCTACTAAGTGGAGAGACCACAATAAGTACAGAAGATAGATTAATTACACCTGCCAATAATTCACAAGCACTGGCAGGGCCTACCAATATTCATGGAATAGATTACGACTCATTAAGTGGTGCGTTAATACTTTCTGATGTAGGCAGCGCAGCCGTTGCTGACGATGGCAAAATTTATGTATTAAATAATACCGCAAATGCCTCGGGACTAGTTAATATAAGCGCGACGATTAGCGGGCCCAATACATTATTAGGAAACCCTGTTGATATTATGTATAGCGGAACCGATTTATACGTTGCCGAAAAGTCTAACAACGTAGTTATGCGCTTTAATAATATTTTAAGTACCGCAGGGGGAGATATAAGTGCCGATGCAAGCATGGCATTTAGTGCACCTGAGTCAGTGGCTATTTTACCAGCGTGGCTAAACCAGTAATTAAATAGCGTTACCCTCACCATGCCTAACCTACTTTTGTAGGTTGGGCATTATCGCATCCACACTTTAATATCTGCTAAGCCATTACTTTGTAAAATACCCAGCTGCTGATCTACATTCGAATTTTGCTCAAACTCAAACGCATCCAACTGTTTATCAAACGTAATATTTGCCACACCGTCACCACCACGTTTTTTAACCTGATGAAGCGCTATATCGGCTAAGTTTATCGACGTTTCCCAGCTTATTACTTGCCCACCTAAAAGCGGCAGTGGGTAAAAAGACCACCCCAATGAAGCCGTAATATTGGTTGTTTTACCGTTTGGTAATTGAAACGAATTTAATGCGATTGCTTGGCATAAATCAGAGGCATAGCTGTCAATCATGTTGCACTTAAAATCGCGCAGCAATAATAAAAACTCATCCCCACTCCAGCGTGCTACATAGTCAGAGCCTTGGGTACGCGAATTAAGTAACGCTGCCATTTGTTGTAAGCAGCTATCTCCTGCTATTGGGCCATACGCATCGTTTATACGGCTAAAGTTATCAAAGTTGATAATAAGCAGTACAAGTGACTTACCTTGCGCTTGTAAAGACTGTGCATTACGTTGGAAATGTTCAATATCTTTAGGGAGCTGATCAAACAAAAAGCGACGGCTACGTAGCCCTGTAAGCTCATCTGAGTGACTAACTAGTTTAAGCTGTGAGTTTACTTGGCCTAATTTATCGTTAGCTTGGCGCAGCTCTAATGTACGCTCTGTAACCAGCGCTTCGAGTACTTCTTGCTTACGGCGCTCTTGCGCTCTAAATACCCAAAAAATAAAGTAAAACAGTAAAATAAACCCACTAACAATTAGCAATCTAAAGTAAATAGTTTCGTCAAAGCGCTGCGGTACTACAAATGCATACTCGACAGTTTGCGCTCTGTCCCAATCTTCGCCTTGGCGTTTTGCCTCAAGCTCAAATAAAAATGACCCCGCCGGTAAATTTGTATAAATGGCTTCTCGGCGTGCATTAGCATAGCGCCAATCACTATCTAACCCACTTAACTTATATCTAAACTCAATACTATTTGGCGCATAATAATCGATGGCGGTGTACTTTAACGTTATGTCGCGCTCATCAGTATCTAGTAAAGGCTTTTCGCCCAATGCTGCGGTAGTTAATGCACGCAGAGGTGTGGTTAGTGTTTCTACTTTAGGCTTTAATACATTTAGGCCAAATAGCTCGGTATTTTTAGGTATTTCTACAATGCCTTGTAAGCTTGGGTACCAAATTGAATAATCGGTCATGGCAACGGCATCGTGTCCTAAACCGTTACAACACTGGCTTGCTTTACCATCGAGCTGCCTATCAAAAGAAGAAATAACCTCTTCCACTTTTAAGCTCGACACCTCTGATTTAAATTGCGCTACTGGCATACGGTAAACACCTTTCATGGTACTTACCCATACACGCTTATAAGTTTCGTCATACTCTAGGCTAAAAATAGAGCCATAGGGTAAGCCGTTGGCTGCATCTAACTGTCGCCAATGCCCTTGTAAGCTTCTGTAAAATAAGCCGTCATTAAGCGAGCCAATTAAAATACCTACACCATCTATGTGTAATACGCTGGTGATGTATGCACTTTCGAGCGAAGTTTGGTCACCTATTTTTTCAATGCCACGGTCAGTAAAGTAATACGCCCCTTTACTGGTCCCTATTACACCAAAGTTTGCTTTATCGAGCACATACGTTATAAATTTACTGCCTAAAAAGGCATTGTATGCAAAGGGTGTTAACCCGCCATAACTTAGCCTATACAAGCCACGCCCTGTACCTATCCAAAAACCACCTTTGCTTGATGGGCTAATAGCGAATACCGGATTGTCGCGTAGCGCTCTGCCAGGAAAACTGTATAGTTTATCTTGCTCGTAAAAAAACAGCCCTCGTCCGGTCGCTATATATAAACGCGAGCCATCAAACTGTAAGTCGTGTACTGTTGCGCGGCCAAATTGCGCACTGGGTATTTTATTGACAAAGTTTTTATTTAAATCGAAATAACCAATACCACTTTTATTTGCCACCCATAAATTACCATCGGGCGCTTGGCTAATTGCCATAACGGCCTCTGTCATTTGCGATAAAGCAGAGTGGCGCTCAATACGCCCTTCGTGTGCAAGCCATAAGCCTTCGCTAAAACTTGCAAGCCAAATATTATTTTGGCTATCGCGGTAAATATCGGCAAACCAAATACTTTGATCTAGCTGACTTGGCTCAACCCATTGCCATTCACCCGACTTAGCTCTAAAAAGCAGTCGTCCATAAGTAGAAACCCATAAGCCACCATTGGTGTCGCTCATAAATTTATACACAGCTGAGTTATTCGCATTCGGCAGTGGGAAAGGTCTTAGTTCATCGTCTAAATCTAAAAAGTAAGCACCCAGTTCAGAGGCTAAATATAAATTACCATTTAAAAAAGACAGATCATGAACAATGGTTTGTGCTAACCGCTCAGGCAATGACACCTTAGCTGTTAACTCCAACCTGAGCTTTGAAAAATCAGAGGCGCTTTTAGTTAAGCGTAGTAAATGACGGTCGTTGACAAGCCAAATCCCCTCTGGAGAAAGCGCCATTTGACTAACCGACCCCACTATTTGGGTGATCACGGTGGCATTTACAATAGGAACGAGTTCGTTCGCTTTATCACGTAAATCAACTTGGTTGCGGTCTACATAATAAAGCCCATTAGCTGCAATCCAAATGCTGCCCTTGGCATCTTCTAATATGTCTCTAACTGGGCCTTTAATATTAAATTCTTGTGCGGCAAGCGTTTGCGGGTTTATGACCACCAAGCCACTTTTAGTGCCCACCCACAGATAGCCATTACTATCTATGAGCAGTTTATTAATACCATTGCTTGGCAAAAAAGGACTATTTTGTGTGTTGTAATTAGTAAAAGTTGTGCCGTCAAAACGACTAAGACCAAATTGCGTTCCGACCCACATATAGCCTTGCTGATCTTGCACAACACTTTTTAGCGATTGCGAGGGCAAGCCATCTTTGATATTCCATTGCTTAACAACGTAATCAGTAATAGAAGCCCAACTTGGCATGGCACACAACATAAGTACACATACCAGTAAAAATCGCATCATTTCGCTGCCACCTAGTTAAACAAATAAAACACAAAAATTAAAAGGGTAGTAAACCTGCTTTTATTAACGCTTGCAAACAAATAAGCGAAAAAATACCGGCAAGTACATCATCAGCCATTATACCCACGCCGCCGTCCATTCGCTTATCGAGCGTTTTGATCGGGCCAGGTTTGGCAATATCAAAAAATCTAAATAATAAAAAGCCTACAAGTAAGGTTTGCCAACTAAGCGCTGCACCAATCATCGTAATGTAATAACCCGCAACTTCATCCCACACTATAGCTGGGTGGTCGTGCACACCTAAATCATCGGCGGTTTTGCCACACGCCCAAATACCAAAAATACTAATAACCACGGCAAACACGATTTGTAGCCAAAGCGGAAAATACATGGTCATAAAAATAAATGGTAAAGCAGCAAATGTACCAAAGGTGCCTGGCGCAACAGGCGCAAGGCCAGTGCCAAACCCTAGGCCAAATAACTGGTGCGGGCGCTTTAAATTAAACTGTTTTTTGCTAGTCAAACCTGCTCCTTGGCAAAGTGCTCAAAGCCCTGTTGCTCAAAATTAAATTTTTCACCGTGGTGTAAAAGCTCAATGTGCCCTTCGCCACTTTTTATTTGCCCTATGCACGTTGCTTCTACGCCGTATTGACGTAATTTAAGCTCCAACATGCTTTTATTATCTTCAGAGACAGTAAAAAGTAATTCGTAGTCATCGCCATAGCCTAAAATATACGGCAATTGCGCCTCAAAGTTCAGGCTTGAACGCATAGCGTCTGAGGTTGGGATGTTTTCAATATTTATACTGGCGCTGACTTGTGACATATCAAGTATGTGGCTTAAATCCGCCATAAGGCCATCAGACACATCAATAGCTGATGAAGCAAGGCCACGTAATACTTGCCCTGCAGCCACCCGTGGAGTGGGGTAATCAAAGCGGCTATTTATGTACTTTAAGTGCTCAGGCTCAATACTTAGGCCACGCTTGCGAGATTCAATAGCCAAGCCGGCATCACCTAGCGTGCCGGTTACACATACCCAGTCGCCCACTTTAGCACCTGCACGGCGTAAAGCTTTGCCCTCTGGCACAGTGCCTTTAGCGCATATAGTAACTGTTAAAGGGCCCTGCGTAGTGTCGCCACCAATTATTTGTACATTAAAGTACTCAGCAATTTCGTGCATTCCCTCAGTAAATTCTTCAATCCACTGCTGGTTAATATTTGGTAAGGTTAATGCCACCGACACCCAAGTAGGCTCAGCCCCCATGGCTGCTAAATCACTTAGATTTACGGCCAGTGCTCGGTGTCCTAATGCTCGGGGAGAAATGTCATCAAAAAAATGAACACCCGATACAAGCGTATCAGTTGTTACTGCAAGTTGGCAGTTTTGCGGAACGGTAACTAATGCACAGTCGTCCCCTATTCCTAGGCTTACATCACGACGAGTTATACCACGACCTTTAAAGTAGCGGTTTATTAATTCAAATTCCTTCATACACAAAAAAGCCGACCTATGCCGGCTCTCCTTTTTAACGTGTACTAACTGTTAAAGCTAAGCTCTTTAGCAGAGCGCTTTAGCAAGGCTAGTATTACTTGCGTAAATGCTTAACAGCTTTATCAAGTACACCGTTTACAAATTTATGGCTGTCTTCAGCGCCAAATATTTTAGCAAGCTCAATGCCTTCATTGATTGCTACTTTGTATGGCACATCTTCACGGAATTTAAGCTCATACGCGCTTAAACGTAAAATTGCACGCTCTACCATATCTAAATCATCAAATGGACGTGTTAAATGCGGAGATACAGCTTCATCTAGTTGCTTATAATTAACGGCAACGCCACGCGCTAAATCTTTAAAGTATTCAACATCAATTTTAGTCACGTCGTTTTCGATCAACATTTGTTGTTCGATATCGGCAATTAAATTGCCACTTAATTGCCAAGAATAAACGGCTTGAAGTGCTAAGATACGT
>NZ_DJHW01000023.1:18135-22232 GCF_002433295.1 Pseudoalteromonas sp. UBA6610
TAACACATTAACCATTTCAAGCGCGCCTAATGCCGCTTCGCCGCCTTTGTTACCCATTTTGGTACCAGCGCGTTCAATTGCTTGTTCAATGCTTTCTGTGGTTAATACGCCAAATGCAACCGGGATATCATACTCAAGCGATACATTTGCAAGGCCTTTGTTAGATTCGCCAGCAACGAGGTCAAAGTGTGGTGTACCACCTCTGATCACTACGCCTAATGCGATGATTGCATCATACTCTTTTTTTGCCGCAATGCGTTTTGCCGCTAAAGGTAACTCTACTGCACCGGGTACATACACAACGGTAATGTCATCATCGGCTACGCCACCAGTACGCTTTAGCTCATCAACAGCACCTTCTAGTAGGCTGCTACCAATAAAATCGTTAAAACGAGAAATAACAATAGCGAATTTTTTGCCTGGAGCGTACTTATTACCTTCAATAATTTTCATTTGATAACCCTAAAAATATGTTCAAGCGGTTGCGATTGCGCAAAAATTGCTGCGCATCATACCATAAAAATAAAAAAATAGACTAGTTAAAAGCTGAGCCCTTATTGTGGCTCAACGTAATCAACCACTTCTAAATGAAAGCCCGAAAGTGCATGGTACTTTTTAGGGCGACTCATTAAGCGCATTTGCTTAATACCTAAATCAGCCAGTATTTGCGAGCCCACACCAACAGTACGCGATGTACCTTTAAATTTACGCGGCGTAACATTCTCGCCAGCATCGGCAGCAGCAAACGCTTTTACTGTGGCCTCTAGCTCTTCGGTGCTTTCTTGTTTGCCTAAAATAACCAGTGCACCATTATTTTTTGCAATGTAAGCCATTGCATCAGAAAGCCCCCAGCTACGGTCCGCACTTCTGTCTGAAAGTAAAATGTCGTTAAAGGTGCTTTGTAAGTGCACGCGCACAAGCGTTGGTTCTTGCTCTTTAATTTCGCCTTTTAGCAATACGTAGTGCAGTTGGCCGTCAATCGTATCTTTGTAGGTTACTAAATCAAACTCACCGTGCTCAGTGGGTAATTTACACTTAGCCACTTGCTCTATGGTGGTTTCGTTAAGGTTTCGGTATTCAATTAAATCTGCAATTGTGCCAATTTTAATACCATGCTCTTTAGCAAATACTTCTAAATCAGGGCGGCGCGCCATAGTGCCATCGGCATTGAGGATTTCTACAATAACTGATGAAGCTTCAAGGCCGGCTAAACGTGCTAAATCACACCCAGCTTCGGTGTGGCCTGCGCGCGTTAACACGCCACCTGGTTGTGCCATAATAGGAAAAATATGCCCAGGTTGTACGATATCGCTTGGTACAGCACCCTTTGCAATTGCCGCTTGAACTGTACGCGCTCTATCGGCTGCTGATATACCCGTTGTTACGCCTTTGGCAGCTTCAATCGACATAGTAAAGTTAGTAGAAAACGCTGCGCCATTGTTTTTAACCATTAACGGTAAATCAAGCTGCTCACAACGCTCTTGCGTCATAGTTAAACAAATTAAGCCACGACCATGGGTGGCCATAAAGTTAATTGCTTCGGCGCTAATGTGCTCTGCTGCAATGATTAAATCACCTTCGTTTTCTCTGTCTTCGTCATCCATTAAAATAACCATTTTACCGGCTTTAATGTCATCGATGATTTCTTGTGCGCTGTGTAAATTCATAAATTTGCTCGTGTAAGTTATCAGTGTCGTTATTTAACAAAACCAGCTTTAGCTAGTAAGCTCATTGAAATATCTGAGCCAGTCGGCTGCTCAGCCCCTTTAATAAGGCGCTCTAAATAACGTGCAATTTGGTCGACTTCTAAATTAACGCGTGTGCCCACTTTAAAATCAGCAATGGTGGTTTGCTCGCTTGTGTGCGGCACTATGGTTAATTTAAATTTATTACCTTGTACAGCGTTTACTGTCAGGCTTATACCATCTATACATACAGACCCTTTGTAAGGAATGTACTTCATTAAGTTTTCATCGGTGCTTAGCCAATATTCTGTGGCGCGCGCATTACTAGTAATGGCTGTAATGGTTGCAATGCCATCAACATGACCTGACACTAAATGCCCGCCTAAACGTGAAACCGGCTGCATGGCTTTTTCAAGGTTAACTGTTTGGCCAATATTATAATTTGCAAACCCAGTTAAGCTGATAGTTTCGTTTGATAAGTCGGCACTAAAGCCATCAATGTGCTTATCAACTACCGTTAAACATACGCCATTTGTGGCAATGCTATCGCCAAGCTTTACATCGCTCATATCAAGATTAGCGCTTTGAATGCGAATGGCTAAATCGCCTTGTTTTTTTTGTAATAGCGCAATTTTGCCTGTGGCTTCAATTATTCCAGTAAACATAGCCCTACTCTTTTAATTAAGTGGTTGGAGTGTGTTTTGTGGCGGTTATACGTAAATCATCGCCTATTTTCACACACTCTTTAAACGTCAAATTAACGGTGTTTTGCATATCTGTTAGCGGTGCAAAATTAACTAAGCTTTTTGCATCGCCCCCCATTAGTTTAGGCGCGAGATAAAATATATATTCGTCTATTAAATTAAGCTCTGTCATTTTACCGGCAAGTGTAGCACCCGCTTCTAAATAAACATGATTAAATTGCAGCTTAGCAAGGTGCGCTAAAACAGACGTTAAATTAACTTTGTTATTTTGCTGTGGCACTTCTATATGCCTTACAAAATGCGGCCACTGCGTTGATTTATCAACCTTGGTAGTAAAAATTATTATTTCACTTTCAATATTAAATACTGCCAGCTCTGGTGTAAGCCTATTTTGTGAGTCAATTATAACACGCACCGGTTGGCGTAGGGGTAATTCAGTAGGCAAAGCCTGTGGCAACTCGCTTAACCTCACATTGAGCTTAGCATCATCGGTAATAACCGTATCAGCGCCCGTTAAAATAGCGCAGCTTTGTGCTCGGTGTAGTTGTACATCTTGTCGCGCAGCGCTGCCGGTGATCCACTTACTTTGGCCATTTTTAAGCGCGGTTTTACCATCAATGCTGGCCGCCATTTTACACGTAACATACGGAAGTCCCTGCTCCATACGCTTAAAAAAACCTAAATTAAGTGCGCGCGCTTGCTGCTCTAAAAGCCCAAATGCCACCTCAATACCGGCATCGCTGAGTATTTTAAGCCCTTTACCTGCTACTTGTGGGTTGGTGTCGACCATAGCTGCAATAACTTTTACTACACCTGCGGCTTTTAAACCCTCTGCACACGGCGGAGTGAGTCCGTAATGGCTACACGGTTCAAGCGTAACATACGCAGTCGCGCCTTTTGCGTTTTCACCTGCTACAGCAAGAGCATTAACCTCAGCATGCCCCTGCCCAGCTAATTGATGAAACCCTTCACCAATTATGTTGTTATCTTTAACTAAAACACACCCTACATTAGGATTGGGGGTGGTTGTAAATCGCCCTTTTTTTGCAAGCTCGATGGCACGTGCCATGTACATTTCATCTTGCGCAGTAAAGGTTGTTTGGTTTTGCATTATTACTCCCCTAAACGGGCAATTTCTTCACCAAATTCGCGTATATCTTCAAACGAGCGATACACAGAGGCAAACCGCACATAGGCTACTTTATCCAGTTTTTTAAGCGCCTCCATTATGCACTCACCCACAAGGTGACTTGATATTTCTCTCTCGCCGGTAGCACGCAACTGCGATTTAATAATATTAACCACTTCATCCACTTGCTCTGTACTAACAGGGCGTTTTTCTAGGGCGCGATTAAGGCCATTGAGTAGTTTATCTTCATTAAAGGGTTCTCGGCTGCCATCTTGTTTAATTACACGTGGCATAACTAACTCGGCGCCTTCAAAGGTAGTAAATCGCTCGTGACACTCGTTACATTCACGACGACGGCGAACTTGGTGGCCTCCGCCGACTAGGCGAGAATCAATAACTTTAGTATCTTTTGCGGTACAAAATGGGCAATGCATAACTCGGTACTTCCGTTTTAAAACAAAAAAGGCCGCTATTTAGCGGCCTTTTATCTTAGCAAAAAAAAATAGGGCCTGTTGGCCTTTCAGGGTTAAATTTGTTCTATCTAGGGGTGATTTGATCGCGGCGCGAGGTTTGTAACCT
>NZ_DJHW01000023.1:22595-58846 GCF_002433295.1 Pseudoalteromonas sp. UBA6610
AACAAAGAGTAAATCGCCCCTAGGACGAACCCGAGGGCAGTGCATGTTTGGCATTTATGCTGCGTTATAGCCTATTTGTGTGGAGTAACCACACTACATAGACTCTGCCTTGCCTAAAAACCAAACATACTACTGCAAATTAAACCTCGAAAGGTAAACAGGCCCCTTGTTGTGATCTAAATTACTGCTGCTTATGCAATTAAGCGTATACAGGTAGTTTTGCACAAATTGCTTTAACTTTTTCTTTAACTTGCGCTTGTACTGACTCATCGTTGATGTTGTCTAGTACGTCACAAATCCAGCCAGCAAGTTCTTTCGATTCAGCTTCTTTAAAGCCACGACGTGTAATTGCAGGTGAACCAATACGTAAACCAGAAGTAACAAACGGTGAGCGAGGATCGTTTGGTACAGAGTTTTTGTTCACAGTAATGTTTGCATTGCCAAGCGCTGCGTCTGCATCTTTACCTGTGATATCTTTATCGATTAAATCAAGTAAGAATAAGTGGTTTTCTGTTTTATCAGATACGATTTTGTAACCGCGCTCTTGCATAACAGCAACCATAGCTTGAGCATTTTTAACTACTTGTGCTTGGTATGTTTTAAATTCTGGTTGTAGAGCTTCTTTAAATGCCACTGCTTTTGCAGCAATAATGTGACATAAAGGACCACCTTGGCCACCTGGGAACACAGCGCTGTTAAGCTTTTTGTAAATTGCTTCGTCGCCACAAGCAGAAATAATTAAACCACCACGAGGGCCTGCTAATGTTTTGTGTGTTGTTGTTGTTACAACATGCGCATGAGGTACTGGGCTTGGGTAAACACCCGCCGCAATTAAACCGGCAACGTGAGCCATATCAACGAATAAGTAAGCACCTACTTTATCAGCAATCTCACGGAATTTAGCCCAATCAACAATACCTGAGTACGCAGAAAAACCACCAATAATCATTTTTGGTTTGTGCTCAAGTGCTAGCGCTTCTACCTGTGCGTAGTCAATTTCGCCAGTTGCTTCGTCTAGCCCGTACTGGATTGCATTGTATAGCTTACCTGAGAAGCTTACGTGTGAACCGTGCGTTAAGTGACCACCATGAGCTAAGCTCATACCAAGTACAGTGTCGCCCGCTTCTAATAATGCTAAGAAAACAGCTGCATTTGCTTGAGAACCCGCATGTGGCTGAACGTTTGCATAGTCAGAACCAAATAGCTCGTTAGCACGATCAATTGCAAGTTGTTCAACAACGTCTACGTGCTCACAACCGCCATAGTAACGTTTGCCCGGGTAACCTTCTGCGTATTTGTTTGTAAGCTGTGAACCCTGTGCTTCTAGTACGCGTGGGCTACAGTAGTTTTCTGATGCGATTAATTCAATGTGCTCTTCTTGGCGAGCAGTTTCTTTGTTTATCGCGTCAAATAACTCTGGATCAAAATCCGAAATATTCATGCTACGTTCTAACATTGGGGTCTCCTAGGGCAACGTGTATGGTGTTTTTTAGAGGCTTTATTGTACGCTTTAAACGACTCTTTGCCTACGCTCTTAAGTTGAGGATATTTAAACAGGGATTGAATCTATTTCACAGCGTTTTTAAGATGATATTTTTTTATAAATGCATTAATAATTTAAATGATTTTTATTTTTTACATTTAATTAGTTAATGATAAATACTTTATTTAGCGCGTTCAAAATACAAAAAAAGCGGCCAAAGCCGCTTTTTTAACGCTAGGTTAGTTAGCCTAACTTAGCGAGTATTTCAGTGCGTAACGCTTCATAATCAGGGTTAATGTCGCTTGCTAAACAAGGTTTAGCAAGTGCGTCGCTAAGTGGTTTTGGCATATCAAGTTCAATATTTAGAATCTCTTCTACGCTATCTTTAAACTTAGCAGGGTGAGCAGTTGCTAAAAAGATACCTGCTGCGCCGGGTGCTTTATTCTCTACAAGACCTTGGTATGCAATGGCGGTATGCGGCTCTGCAACATAACCAGTTTGTTGAATATTTTTCATCACTGCTTGCGTATTTTCTTCGCTCACACTGGTTGAGTAAAAATTATCGTAGCTAAACCAGTTATTATCTAACATTGTTTGCACACGTGGCCAGTTATTTGGCTTGCTCACATCCATCGCATTTGAAAGCGACTCAAGTGTGGCATTTGGCGCCCAATTTTTATCAAGCATGTAACGTGGCACGGTGTCGTTTTGATTTGTAGTCGCGCTTAGTTTTCCCACCGGCAAACCAATTACAGCACCAATCATGGCGGCACATACATTGCCAAAGTTACCACTAGGGACCGAAATATGCGCTGTAGCACGCTTTTCTTTTGGTAGCTGAGCAATGGCTTCAAAGTAATAACATACTTGTGCCACTAGGCGGCTAATGTTGATTGAGTTAGCTGAATTAAGGCCAAGTGTAGATTTAACTTCGTCATCTAAAAACGACTTTTTAACCAGCTCTTGGCAATCATCAAAACTGCCATCAACCGCGTAACAGTGAATATTGTTCCCAAGCGTAGTAAATAGCTTTTGCTGAGCAAGCGAAATTTTGCCTTTAGGGTATAGAATAACCACATCTATGTTTGGCTTGTTGTAAAATGCATGCGCTACAGCAGCGCCAGTATCGCCAGAGGTTGCCGTTAAAATCGTGACTTTTTCGCCTTGATTAAACTGTGCTAAACACTCAGCCATAAAGCGCCCGCCAAAGTCTTTAAACGCAAGCGTAGGGCCATGAAAAAGCTCTAAACAATAGTTATTGTCTTCAACCTCTACCAATTTTACGGGGAAGTTAAATGCATTTTTAACCATTTGAGCAACGGTATCAGCGGGTAATTCATCACCAATAAGGTGCGATAAAATTTTGCTACTGCGGGTAACAAAGTCCATATCTAATAACGCATCTACATCAGCGAGTGGCGCTAAGCTTTCAGGGAAAAATACCCCCTGATTGCGCCCAAGCCCTGTTTTTACCGCTTCAACAAACGACACTTTTTGAGAATTTTCTTTTAAATTATGTAATTGCATAAATGCCTATCCTATAAAACTGTTAATTGACGCGTGCCGTCGTTATCTAATTTACAAATGTGGCAAAAGCCCTGCTCATTTATATAGTTTTGCGCTAACCACTGCGCACATTTTTCAGCAGCTTCTAATGTTTTACACACTGTAAATAACGTAGGGCCTGCACCTGAAATACTGACAATTTCTGCACCAAGCGCTGGCAAATTTGCTTTCGCTTCGCTAAACCCTGTTATTAGCGGTGCTCGGTACGGCTCTGCTATATCGTCTTGCATAATGCTCAGTGCATCATCAAAACGCTGCGTTAATAACAAGCTGCTAAATGCCGATAAACGCTGTGCAAACTCAACCCCTGCATGCATGCTTAGCTCTTTAGGTAATACCGAGCGCGCCTTTGCGGTATTAAGCGAAAACCCAGGAAACGCCGCTACGTAGTACCAGTTTTCATCAACTGGTAGAGCAATTGACTTATCAGGAATTAAATCGCCTGTAAGCTGTAACCCCCCTAAATAACACGGGGTGATGTTGTCATAATGACGCCCGCCACTGACTATCGCTTCAAAATCAGCCATTAATTCAATCAGCTCAACTTGGCTTAAATTGGTTTGAGCAAACTTATCAAGCGCAGCAAAGGTTGCTACCACCGAGCACGCACTCGAACCTAGCCCTGAGCCAATTGGTAAGTTCTTTTTAAGCTCTAATTTTACACTTGGCATATCTGGCGCAACGTGCGCTCTAAAATGCACTAAACATTGATATGCTAGGTTTTCGCTCGCATCGTTTGGTAACTTATGCGCATATTCGCCAGAGCAAACAAACTCATCACTTGCTGCGGCGCTTACTACGGCTACATCACCTAATAAGCTGCCATCAATAGGCGCAAGCGCTGCGCCAAGTGCATCAAAGCCCACTGCAAAATTACCTATAGACGCCGGAGCATATACTTCTATCATAATGCTCTCCTAGCGCGATAACGTTTTTAATACGTCGGCAAATACGCCTGCAGCGGTTACTGCAGAGCCTGCACCGTAACCACGAATTACAAACGGGCGTGGTTGATAATACTGGCTTAAAATAGCTAATGCGTTTTCACCATCACGAATAACATTTAATGCATGCGATGAATCGACCGCTTCAATGCCTACTTTACAGTGGCCTTCTTTAATTGTACCTACATAACGCAGTACCTTGCCCTCTGCCGCCGCACTTTGAATACGGTCGTTAAACTCAGCATCTAAACTTGGCAGTTTAGCCATAAATTCATCTACGCTGTCGCCTTGTGCAAAACCTTGAGGCAATACTGACTCTACTTCTATATCGCTAAGCTCTAATTTCATGCCGGCTTCGCGAGCAATAATAAGTAATTTACGTGCTACATCGGTACCCGATAAATCATCGCGTGGGTCTGGCTCTGTAAAACCGCTTTCTTTTGCTTTAATAGTTGCCTCAGAAAGTGATAAACCATCTTCTAGTGCACCAAACATGTACGACAGTGAGCCTGATAAAATACCGCTAAACTCAAGTAACTCATCACCTGCACCAAATAACGACTGTAGGTTATCGATTACCGGTAAGCCTGCACCTACGTTTGTTTCGTATAAAAACTTGCGGTTATTTTTTTGTGTTGCTGCAATTAAGTCTTGGTAATAATCGTACGAGCTGGTTGTTGCTTTTTTATTAGCGGCAACCACATGGAAGCCCGCATTTAAAAAATCCACATACTGAGCTGCTAGCGCATCAGAAGACGTACAATCTACAAGCACAGGGTTTACTAAGTGATTTTGTTTTACAAACTGCTCAACTAAATTTAAATCAAACGCTTGCTCTGATGCTGCAAGCTTTTGCTGCCAGTCATCAAATGCAATACCTTCGCTGTCTAAATGCAATTGACGAGAATTAGCAACGCCATATAGGTTTAACTTAATATTACGTTTTTCAAGCCACGCTTGCTGGCGCTCTAACTGAGAAATAAGCTCTTGGCCTACTAAGCCACAGCCAAGTAAAAATACGTCAATTGAAGGGACGTGCGTAAAAAAGTTTTCATGGCATATTTTCACTGCATCGTTACACAGCTCGCCATCAATAACCGCCGAAATAGCACTTTCTGTAGAATCCTGCGCAATGGCTACAATGTTTACTTGGGCCTGTGCAAGAGAAGCAAAAAACTGTGCTGCTAAACCTTTGTGTGCGCGCATGTTATCGCCCACTAAAGTAACAATGGCAAGATTACGTTGTACTTGCACTGGCTCAATTAAGCCTGCTTGTAATTCAAGTTCAAATGCACTTTGCAAGGCTTCTAGCGCGAGCGCTAAATCGCTTTCGTGCACACAAAAGCTAATGCTAAATTCACACGATGATTGAGTAATTAATACTATCGATACGTTATCGTGCGCAAGGGCATTAAATACCTTAGAGGCCATGCCCACTTTACCTTTCATGCCAGGGCCTGACACGGTAAGCATTGCTAAGTCTTGCAAGCTAGAAAGCGCTTTTACTGGCTCATCAGATGAATAGTCGTTACCAATTAATGACCCTTGAGCATCTGGGTTATGGGTATTTTTAATTTCGCACGGTACGCCCGCTTTCGCGCACGGTAAAATGGTTTTAGGGTGAAGTACTTTAGCGCCAAAGTAAGAAAGCTCCATCGCTTCTTTATAAGATAAGAAATCAACTTTAGTTGCTTTTTTGATGTAGCGCGGATCAGCACTGTACACACCATCTACGTCAGTCCAAATTTGGCAAATTTCAGCATCTAAACATGCCGCTGCAATAGCTGCTGAGTAATCAGAGCCATTACGACCAAGTGTAGTAAGTTCGCCTTGCTCGTTGCTTGCTGTAAAGCCTGGCATAATGTAAATGGTGGCTGGGTTTTCTTTAAGTACTGCTTGAAAGCGTGCTTTACTCGTTACTAAATCAGCCTCAGCATCAATGTAGCCACCACTAGAGGCAACACAACGCGTTGCTTCAAGGTATTGTGCATTGTGCGAGCTTAATAAACTTTGCATTAGCGATACGCTAACACGCTCACCAAAACTAATTACAAAAGCACGAATTTGATCTGGGCAGCACTTAATAAGCGCCACACCATCTAGCTTATTTTTAAGCTCATTAAAATCTGGCCAGTTTGTTACTTCGCCACTGCTTTTTTCTACTTCTGCTTTTAATGTCTCGCATCGGCTTAGTAAAGCTTGCCATTGCTGAGAAAAATCTTGACCTTGCTCAGCGGCACTGGCCAGCGCAACTAATGAATCAGTCATACCTCCGGGTGCAGAAAGTACCAGTAACATTTCATCTTTTAACTGTGCTTTTACCAGCAAAGCTACTTGTTGCAAACAGGCAAAGTCGGCAAGCGAAGAGCCTCCAAATTTTAAAACGCGCATTATTTATGTTCCTCATCCCATAAAACGAAAAAAGGCCTGTGTTCTTAGTGAACACAGGCCTTTAAATTTGTTGCACCGACCTATGCCACTATCCAGTAAGAATGGTGGTTGTAATAATAATGGTCAGTGCGCGATTAATTGTTTTCATAGAGCTAAGACTGCCTTAACAAAGGCTATGCTGTCAACCCCAAATTAAAAGATAAAACAGCCTTTTTAAACATGAAAAAACCTAATGAATGCCAAATTTATGCAAAACTTCACTTAAGGCTGATTTATTAATAGGTTTATTTATAAAGTCGATGGCACCAAGCTGCGCGACTTTTTGCTTCATTTGTTGTTGTATATCAGCGGAGATCACCAGTACAAAACACTCAATTTTTTCTGCCTTAATGCGCTCCAGCACTTGTACACCGTCAACTTCTGGCATGGTTAAGTCTAAACACAAAAGATCAAATTGCTGCAAGCGTAAAAGCGCCAGCGCATCGGCCCCGTTTGCGGCTTGTTGAATGTCGGCACTCACGCACTCATTTAAACAACGCACAACTTGTTTGCGTGCAACAGTGGAGTCATCACACACTAATATAGAAAATTTCATCATGTTAACTACTAAAATAACCTTCTAAAAATTATAAAAACGAGCCGTCCGTTGGTTTTTGCTATTTTAACACGTTCCTAAAACTCTAACACTTTGCTTGTTCGCATAATGTAATACTGTAACCTTACAATAAAACGTTAAATATTATTGATAATTGCTCTAGTTGCCTATTAAAAATCATCGTTTTTGAAATCTCAGTAGCCATTAAAATTAATTTAAATCAGTTTAGTGCACTATTATTAAAACAAAACGACTCAATAGCTGGGCTATCTCTTTAAAATATAAATTTTTTATTTATTTTTAAGGTTTTATTGACTAACTTTTAAGTTAGAAATTGCAACTTAGATATAATTACACCGGATGAGTAAATCCCATATGTTACAAAAAAGCCTTTCTAAGAAATTGTTAACTAATGTTTTATCAGTGTATTTTTTGCTTACCTTTGTGGTGACATGTGGACAGGTGCTTGCAGAATTTGTAAATACTAAAGACTACATTCGTGATGAGCTAAGTACGCTGCAAAAAACCTTTAGCCGAAGCTTAACACGCGCAATTTGGGAACTAAATACAAAGCAAACAATTACGACCGCAGAAGGCTTACTTGCTATACCTATGGTGGAGGGCATTATAGTGCGCGACGACAGCGGTGAAATTATTTCGCAGCTGGGGCGCTCTCTTGATATACACAAACTTTATAACCAACAACTCGTACAAGAGGAAGTCATTATAGAGGACACCAAATCGGGTCTCTTTGGTTATACCTTCCCCCTAATTTTTGAATTTTCGGGACGCGCTACTCAAGTAGGTGATGTGACCTTGTTCTCTAGCCGCGATGTGGTATTTAGCCGAATAATGGTATCTATTTACTTTTTAATTGGTAACGCCATGATCAAAACCACCTTTTTGATCATTCTGTTTTTAATGGCATTTAGAAAGCTGCTCACCGACCCTTTAAACGAGTTAACCGATCAAATAGAAAACTTAGAGCTTGATGACTTAGAAGGTCAACACATAGACATTGAAACCGAAGAGCATAACGAGCTAAACGTTATGGAGCAGTCTTTTAATAACTTAATAGATAAAGTAGTTCAATACAGAAAAGAGCTTGAGCACACCCAACGTGAGTTGATTGTTAGTAACGAAAAGCTCGACCAGCACAATATACAGCTTGAACAAGATGTTGCCCGTAAAACGTCAAACTTAAGCCAAGCTATGATGGATTTACAACAGCAAAAGTACGAACTAGAAAAACAAAAGCTGGTACTAACCGAAGAAGTTGATTTACGCAGACATACCGAAGAAGAATTATTAACTAAACAAAAAGAGCTTGAACGCTACCTAGACGAGCTAAGCCTTGCTCAAGAGCGCTTAGTAGGCACCGAAAAAATGGCTGCACTAGGCGGATTAGTCGCCGGTATTACACACGACATAAACACACCTATTGGTATTGGTGTAACCGCTATATCGTTTTTACAAGAGCGTTTAAACACGTTAGAAAATGCCTACAAAGAAAAAAAGTTATCGCCCAAAGCATTAGAAGAATTTATAAACGAAGCTAAGCAAAGCACAAGCTTGCTTACGACCAACCTTGATAGAGCCTCTGAGCTTATTGCCAGCTTTAAACAAATAGCGGTAGACCAAGCCAGTGAAGCTGTAAGAACAATTAACTTTAAAGATTATTTAAACGAAGTAATTTTATCGCTCCACCCTAAACTAAAAAAAACCAAGCACACCATAAACTTACAGTGTCCGGATGATTTAGTTCTTAACCTGCCTGCAGGGGCAATTAGCCAAATTTTTACTAACTTAATTATGAACTCAATTATTCATGGTTTTGATAATATTGAGCAGGGCAATATTGATATAAATATTAGCGCCGATGACACACTCCTTATTATTGACTACACCGATAACGGCAATGGCGTAACAAAAGAGCAATTAGCCAAATTGTTTGACCCATTTTTTACGACAAAACGCGACCAAGGCGGCAGTGGGTTAGGCACACACATAACCTTTAACTTAGTTAAGCAAACACTTAGCGGCTCAATAGAGGCGAGCAGTGAGCCTGGCAAAGGGCTTCATTACCATATTGAATTTCCTAAAAACATGCCAAAGCCATTATTTAATCAATAACGGCTTTGCTTAAAATCAGCCATTTCGAGAACCCCATTTTATTGCTATGATTGAGCAAATTTAAAAGATGGAAAAGTTACCTTATGTGGTTTAGTAACCTGATTTGTTATCGCTTTAAGCAAGATGTTTCGTACACTCAAGAAGAGTTTGAAAAAGCGTTAGAACAAGATGTATTTCGCCCTTGTGGCTCTCAAGACCTTTCTACATTTGGTTGGACAAAAGCATTTGGTAAGCATGGTGACTCGCTGGCGCATTTTTCACAAAAAAGCATTTTAGTGTGTGCCAAACGTGAAGAAAAAGTGCTGCCTGCATCTGTTGTTAATGAAATGGTTGCCGAAAAAGTAGATCAAATAGAAGCGGAAGAAAACCGCCCTGTTAAAAAGAAAGAAAAAGACGAGTTAAAAGAAAACATTTTAACTACCTTATTACCTCAAGCGTTTAAAAAATCGAGCCTACAGTTTGCTTTTATTGACCAAGAAAACGGTTGGGTTGTAGTAAACAGCGGCAGTTTTAATAAAGCAGAAGAGCTACTTGCATTGCTGCGTAAGTCTCTGGGCACATTACCGGTAGTACCTGCTTTTGCAAACTACGACCTAGATGTATTTTTAACTGATTGGTTAACTAACTTCAGCACCCCTGAAAACTTTGCTATAGGCTTTGATGCTGAGCTAGAAGAAGCCGACGACAGTGGCGCGCAGGTTAAACTAAAAGGTCATGATTTATCGTGTGATGAAGTTAAATCGCACCTAGAAAATGGTAAACGCGTGACCAAACTTGCACTTGATTGGCAAGAACGCCTGAAGTTTATGCTGCAAAACGATGGCTCTATCAAGCGTTTAAGCTACTCAGAAACTTTAAAAGAAGAAAACGCCGATATTCCTAAAGAAGATATGGCGGTTAAATTAGATGCTGACTTTATTTTAGCTTCAGAAGAAATCAAGCTACTGCTTGAAGAGCTGACGGCCGGTTTAGGTGATGCAGAAGATTTATAAAACGCTAAAATTATAAGCGCTATTAAAACCAAAAAAAGCACGACTTAGTCGTGCTTTTTGCTTTTACTTTTTAACTGCTAATTAGCTAAATGTGTCTTTTACATTTTCAAGCATGTCGTTGTATTCGTCACTTGAAAATAGCTGCATAGAAGGAATAACGCCTTTATCTATGTAGGTTTGTAAAGCCGCTGATTTATCAGAAACCTGTAAAGTCCCCTCTAAAATAGCGCCAATACGAATAAAATCAACATAACCAATCTCTTCAGGGCGATACGTAGGGTCGGCCCAATGTCTAGCAACATTTACAAATTCAGGTGGAAACTCCCACGCTCCCATAATTGAGCCACCAATTTTACCACTGAGCTTTTGAATTGCATGTGCTAAAAAGCTTGGGTTAGCAAACACCTCTGGGTGGCGCTCAGCTTCGGTTAAAATAGGCAATACACCAATGTTATATACCAACGACGCCAGCGTAATAGAGTCACTATTTAACGATGTACGTTTATTATTTTGTAAATAAACCGCCATAAGCGTTATTGAATGCCCCGCCACATTTAGCGTTTTTTGCCACGCTTTACTCATGTAGCCTTTTATTAGCTCATTATTAGAAACAAACAGCTGCTCCATTGCCATTGCGGTTGCTATATTTTTAATTTGGCGTAAACCAATGCGAGTAACCGCTTGCTGTAAGTTAGACACTTTAACCACTCGGCCCATAATTGCACTGTTAGCCACTTTGATCATGCGCGCTGAAAGAGCCGGGTCTTGCCCAATCACATCTGACATTTGCATTAGGTTTACATCAGGGTTATCGGCCGCTTGGCGCACTTTAATTGCAACTTCAGGTAACGTAGGTAAAACCAAAGTGTCGTTATTGATTCTATCAACCAAAATCGTTAATAGTGCATTTTCTGTAGACATAGAACTGTCATCCTTTTGTTTCTGGGCCGCAATGCAACTGCTAACCTCGGATAAAATGAGTAATACAATGAGTATTATCTAACTTACCGATAAAGTTAAGAAAATTATATAAATTAATTGTTATTATCGCCTGTAGGCGCGGTACAACGCCAAACACTTGCTATTTACCATTTAGTTTTGCTTTAATGCAGTCACTATAAGGAAACGTTTGTACGCGCTAGCAATTATATTTAAGCGTACAAATAATTAAACTTACTTTTTTAACAGGCAATCAAATGATCTTAAACAAAATTAGCCAAGCAATTTTACTCTCAGGCGTCGTTTTTCTTAGTGCATGCTCAGAGCAAGCCCCCTCTTCGACCGAAGCCACAGGTGTAGAGCTTGCTCAAAAAAGTGCCGCGCAAGCTGGCCCAGATTTAATTAATATTGATAAACAACGTTTAGATATTTACACCGACTTTAGCCTAGAAGCCGACCTATCTCATTTAAGTGAGAATCAAAAAGCCATGGTTGCTAAGCTTATCGATGCCTCTAAAATTATGGACGAGCTATTTTGGAAGCAGGCTTTTGGCGATAATAAAGACGCTTTTTTAGCAAAGCTAAGTGATGAAAAAGTACGTAAATTTGCTGATATTAACTACGGCCCTTGGGATCGTTTAAATGGTGACGAGCCGTTTTTATCAGGCTACAAAGAAAAAGCCCTTGGCGCACAATTCTACCCTGCCGACATAACAAAAGAAGAGCTAAATAACGCCGACGTAGAAGATAAAAAAGGCCTTTATTCATTAATTAAACGTGATGAGCAAGGTAACCTTTACAGCGTGCCTTACTCAAAAGAATACGCTGAGGAGTTAGCTAAAGCAGCAGATTTATTACGTGAAGCCAGTAAGCTTGCCGATGATAAAGAATTTGCTAATTACTTAAACCTACGTGCTGATGCACTACAAAAAGATGATTTTCAGGGTTCTGACTTTGCCTGGATGGACATGAAAAATAACCCCGTTGATGTGGTTATTGGCCCAATTGAAACCTACGAAGATCAACTCTTCGGCTACCGCTCTGCTTATGAGTCGTATGTACTAATTAAAGATTTAAAATGGAGCGAGCGCCTAGCTAAGTTTGCGGCCTTTTTACCAGAGCTTCAAAAAGGTTTACCGGTAGATGCTAAATATAAGCAAGAAGTGCCAGGCTCAGACGCCGATTTAAATGCTTACGATGTGGTTTACTATGCAGGACACTCAAATGCGGGCAGCAAAACTATTGCCATTAACTTACCAAACGATGAGCAAGTACAGCTTGAAAAAGGCACTCGTCGCCTGCAGCTTAAAAACGCAATGCGTGCAAAATTTGATAAAATTTTAGTGCCAATTGCTGAGCAGTTAATTGTACCTGAGCAACGTAAGCATATTACCTTTAACGCCTTTTTTGCCAATACCATGTTTCACGAAGTGGCTCATGGCCTAGGTATTAAAAACACCATTACAAATAAAGGCACTGTGCGCCAATCATTACAAGAGCACGCCAGTGCACTTGAAGAAGGTAAAGCCGATATTTTAGGTTTATACATGGTTGAGCAGTTACTTAAAAAAGGCGAAATTACCGAAGGCACATTAGAAGATTACTACACCACCTTTATGGCGGGTATTTTCCGCTCAGTACGTTTTGGTGCATCAAGCGCACATGGTAAAGCAAACATGATCCGCTTTAACTTTTTTGCACAAGAAGGCGCTTTTTCTAAAAATGAAGAGGGTTTATACCGTGTAAATATGGAAAAAATGGGCGTGGCTATGGCTAAGCTGTCGCGCTTAATTTTAACATTACAAGGTGACGGCGATTACGAAAAAGTAGATCAACTAATTGCCACTCATGGCGATATTAAAGAAGAGCTTGCTAAAGACCTAGAAAAACTAAGCCAAGCGAATATTCCGGTTGATGTAACCTTTAAACAAGGTAAAGACGTGTTAGGCCTTAACTAACCCAACACGTAATACTTTGTAATAGTTTAATAAAGCGCTGTAGTTTATAACTGCAGCGCTTTTTTTAGCGCTATTATTTGCTCATCTGTGTATGGTTTTGCTGGAAACTTACCCCACACCGGTGCAGGCCACGCAGCATCAGTTGTAAAACGTGCAATATGATGAATATGTAATTGCGGCACCATATTACCCAAAGCGGCCACGTTTAATTTATCAGGGCTAAACACTTGCATAATAAGCTTGCTGAGTTTGGCCGACTCTTTTAAATATACAATTTGATCGGCATCAGATAAATCGATGATCTCTTTTAAATTAGGTTTTCTGGGTACCAATACAAACCAAGGGTATTGGCTGTCGTTAAGTAATAACACCTTACATAAAGGCCAATCTGCCAGTTCTATACAATCGCGCTTAAGCTCTGGGGCGAGTTCAAAAGTGTGGTTCGTCATCGTCACATCCTAGTTAGTCTTTAATAATGGCCACTTTATAGCATTTATTTGCAGTTGCACACGCTTAGCTTTACCATTTAATACAATATTTATAATAAGCTAAGGCAACCTTGTGCTAAAAAAAATAAAACACTTAACCCTCGCACTACCGCTAGCTGTTGGCGCACTAAGCGTACAAGCAAAACCATTATCGCTAGAGCGTATTTTTGATGATCCGAGCTTGTCGGGTAAAGCTCCCGTACAACTTAAGTTTTCACCAGACGGTAGCCGCGTAACTTACCTGCAAGGTAAAACCGATGACTACAACCGTTATGATTTATGGGAATACAACTTAAAAGATAACACCAACAGAATACTGGTTGATTCTGCAAAGCTATTTTCAGGCCCAGAAAACCTCTCTGATGAGGAAAAAGCACGCCGCGAACGCCAACGTATTTTTGGTAAAGGTATTTTAGAGTATAAATGGTCTAAAGACGGCAAAGCTCTGTTATTCCCACTCAATGGTGACCTGTATTATTACGAGCTTGCATCTGGTAAAAGTAAAAAACTTACCAATACAGAAGCGTTTGAAACCGATGCCCGTTTTTCTCCTAAAGGTAACTATGTATCGTTTATTCGCGAGCAAAACCTTTACGCTTTAGCACTTGATTCAGGTAAAGAAATACAACTGAGCAAAGATGGCGGCGGCGTTATTAAAAACGGCATGGCCGAATTTGTAGCACAAGAAGAAATGAGCCGGATGACTGGCTACTGGTGGGCTGGCGATGAATCTAAAATTGCATTCACTCGCGTAGATGAAACCCCAGTAAAAGAAGCCATCCGTAACGAAATTTATGCAGACGAAGTAAAGCTATTTAATCAACGTTACCCATTTACAGGCACCGACAACGTTGAAATACAACTGGGCGTGGTGTCTTTAAATAATCAAAACGTTGACTGGGTTGATTTAGGCGATGATAAAGACATTTACATTGCACGTGCTAAATGGCTAAAAGACAGCACTACCCTTTCGTATCAATGGCAAAATCGCTCACAACATAAGTTAGAACTACGTTTTTACAATAGCGATACTAAAACGCAAAAAGTAGCGCTAACAGAAAACAGCGATACGTGGATCAATTTAAACTTTGATCTGCATTTCTTAAAAGACAAAAAGCATTTTGTATGGGCTTCTGAGCGTGATGGTTTTAAACACCTTTATTTGTACCGCACTAACGGCCAGCTAATTCGACAAATCACCTCAGGAGACTGGGTTGTTGATAGCTTAAAAGGCGTGGATGAGAAAAAAGGCATAGTGTACTTTGCAGGACGTAAAGACACCCCGCTTGAAAGCCATTTATACAGCGCACCACTGTTTAAAAAAGGCAATATTAAGCGCATCACCGAACAAGGCCAATACCACAAAGTGGTAATGGCTAAAGACAGCAAAACGTTTATTGATAATAGCTCATCGGTAAACAAGCCTAACTCGGCGGCACTACGTAAAGTAAATGGCGAATTTATCACATGGCTTGAACAAAATAAGCTTGATGATAGCCACCCATTAACACCTTATTTAAGTGATTTAGCAACTCCAGAGTACGGCACAATTAAAGCAGAAGATGGCCAAGTAATGCATTACCGCTTGTTTAAACCAAGTAATATTGCAGACGGTAAAAAGCACCCAGTAATTGTTAATGTATATGGCGGCCCGCATGCACAACGCGTTACAAATAGCTGGCGCAGCAAAAACTTGTACTTTCAATACATGGCGCAACAAGGCTATGTTATTTTTCAGCTCGATAACCGAGGCTCATACAACCGTGGTAAAAAGTTTGAAGACGCTATTTACAAGCACTTAGGTGTTGTAGAAGTAGCTGATCAAATTAAAGGCGTTGAGTTTTTACGCACGCTTGATTACGTAGACCCACAACGCATTGGTATTTATGGCCACAGTTATGGCGGATACATGGCCCTAATGACCATGTTTAAAGCGGGCGATTACTTTCAAGCCGGTGTATCGGGAGCACCAGTTACTGACTGGGCACTTTACGACACCCATTACACTGAGCGCTACCTTGGTCATCCAAAAACCAATGCCAAAGGCTACGAAGACAGCGCCGTATTCCCATACGCTGATGGCTTAAAAGGCCCGTTAATGATTTACCATGGCATGGCCGATGACAACGTGTTGTTTACCCACGCCACTAAATTATTTAAACAACTACAAGATAACGAAAAACAGTTTGAAATGATGACCTACCCAGGCTCAAAACACAGCTTACGCGGTAAACAGGTGCAAACACATTTACACCAAACCATTACAAACTTCTTTAATCGACATTTTGATGTTAAATAATCATATGACGACTAAATAGACTAAAGGCTGATTGAAAAATCAGCCTTTTTTTTGTCTTAATAAGTTAGTAAGCCTAGATTAAACGCTTTTTTTAGCTACGCTTATTCTATGCGCTAAGGCGTACACTAATTGAGGACAAATTAATGCTTAACCTACGTAGTTTCAGTATTTTCCAGCGTTTTTTACTGTTAATAGCCATTGTTGTATTTGGCCTAATAGTACTTAGTATATCTAGCCTAACTCATCAATATAGCTCACTCAAAAACGAGCAATATCTAAAAACCCAAAATGTAGTAGAAACGGCATACAGTATTATTGAGCATTACCACCAGCTTGAACAAAACAATACACTCACACAAGCGCAGGCTCAATCACAAGCACTGGCCGCTATAAAAGCGCTGCGCTATGACAAAACAAATTACTTTTGGGTAAACAACTACCAGCCCCAAATGGTAATGCATCCAATAAAGCCTGCGCTTAACGGTAAAGACTTAAGTAATAATAAAGACCCCGATGGCAAAGCACTTTTTGTAGAAATGGTGAACATTGTAAAACAACAAAAAGAAGGTTTTATTCCTTATAAATGGCCAAAACCAGGAAAAGATCAGCCGGTAGACAAAGTTGCATTTGTAAAAGGCTTTAGCCCGTGGCAATGGATTATTGGCTCAGGCGTATACCTAGATTCAATAGATGAAGCATTTAGCGAGCAGCGTAATCTCATCATAATTAGCGCTTTAGTTATGATTATTGCTGTCATTTTATTAAGTTACTTTATTGGTAAAAGTATACTCACGCCTACTCGTCTTGCCGCAGACATGATGAAAAACATATCGCAAGGTGAAGGTGACTTAACACGTACGCTAAACGAATCGGGCAATGATGAAATATCAGAGCTGTCACGCTCTTTTAATTTATTTGTTTTAAAAATGCGCGAGTCGTTAGTACATGTATCGCACAGTGCAGATGATGTAAGCAGACACGCTCATACGGTGGATGAGTCAAGTAGAACAAGCCACTCCTTCATTGAGCTACAAAACGACAGTTCCACACAAGTAGCCGCCGCCATGGAGCAAATGACGCACCAAATTCATGATGTGAGTCGTAATGCCGAAGCCGCAGAACAAGCTGCCAATGATGCAGCGCACAATGCATCAACCGGTAAAAACGTGGTAGCGAATACCATTACCGCCATAGAAACACTCTCAAGTAATATAGAAACAGTGAGCCAAGTAACTGAAGATTTAGCAAACGAAAGTAACAATATAGGCTCTGTGCTTGATGTGATCAGAAGTATATCGGAGCAAACAAACTTACTTGCACTCAACGCTGCTATAGAGGCGGCTCGTGCAGGCGAGCACGGCAGAGGGTTTGCAGTTGTTGCCGATGAAGTGCGCACATTAGCCAGCAGAACCGGGCAAAGCACAGATGAAATTCAAGCCATGATCACTAAATTACAAGAAGGCGCTAAAGCGGCAGTAGAGGCGGTAAAATCAAGCCAAGCACTGTCGGTGACGACGGTAGAGCAGGTTTCATCTGCCGATACATCGCTCAATGAAATAGAAAGGCTGGTATCTATAATTACCGACATGAACAGCCAAATAGCCCGTGCCACTGAGCAGCAAACGCAAGCCGCTGACGAGGTTAATTTACGTATTAACGAGCTATCACAATCAACCGAGCAATCACTAAATAATACAAAGCAACTTACCGATGCCAGCGATAACCTTAAACAAAGTAGCCAAGGGCTTTCGAGCGTGGTTAATCGCTTTAAATTAAAATAATTTAAAAACAAAAGCCCTGAATTAACAGGGCTTTTTATTACATAAGCGTTTTTAGCTTATACCATTTCGCATAATTAAGTGATCTATTTTTAGGATGGAAAAACGTGTTGATGGCTAGGCAAAAAATTTGCTATTTAGTTGTTCTAAATGAGAATTTTTTAACACAGATAGCGACACGTTTAGCCCCGAAAAATGATTAAGTATTATTGCGGATTGGTATTACATACAGTAGCGTGCAAATAAGCTGGTTACTGATGCTGCGGTTGGCTTGCCGTGCTGCCAATCACCGCCTTCAACACCACTACCGGCAATGTCCATATGTACATAAGGAAGCGGCTGCTCAGAGTCGTTACCGTGTTTATCAAGCCCACCAACAACGGCTAAAAACGCCATAGGGAATTGATGCCCACGGGCTGTAACAGCAGAGGCCGCATTATTGCTTGATAAAACATCATCAGCGAGGGTACGTGGTTTGATAAAGTCGTAATCTTCACGGCGAGAGCGAGAAACCTCAGCTGCATCTGCCCATAAATCACCACAATCCGCTATTTGACGAGAGATATTAGCGCTACGTGCAGGTCCGTTTTCAACATACGCTCCGTAAGGGCCCATAGCACGTGCCGCATGCCCTGTAAGGGTTGCTACGGTGAACAATGTTGGGTTAACTTCACCTTTGGCTACATCTTTCATTTCGCTAAGTAGGTCACCCATAGCTAAACGCCCTTCTGCATCAGTGTTACCAATGCGTACACGTACGCCTTCACGGCTAGTGATAATTTCATCTGGTACAAAACAATCTGAGCCAATTGAATTACGAACAACAGCTAAGTAAGAAATAACTTTAACGCCTTTAGGTTGGTAATCTGCCACGGCTTTCATAAAGCCCGCAACGGATGCAGCCCCGCCTTTATCGCGGCTCATACCCGCCATGTAACCGCCTACTTTTAAATCGGCGCCGCCGGTATCGTAAACTAATCCTTTACCAACAAACATTAGCGTGCGCGTTACTTCACCTTCTGGCACGTACTCTAGCTTAACAACACGTGGGTGGTGGCGCTCAACCGCATAAGATGCGCGAGCAACGGTGCTAAGCATAGGGTAGTTTTTATCTATCGTGTTAATATCGTCAATCACATCAACCGCTACTTTAGAGCCTTTAAAAAGCTCAACACAGTAATCAGCAAAGCGTGGTGGCGCCATACGTTCAGGCTCAGTACCACATAAATCACGCGCCGCATATTGCCCTGCTGCAATTGCATTTACAGCTTTAACTGTTTGCTCATTTGCATCGATTAAACCTATTTGCGTAATAGGCTCAATACTTTCGCCATGGTATTCGCGCGCCTCTAAAGGTTGCCACAATGCTTGGCATGCGCCTAAATACGCCACTTCTAATGCATGCTGGTAACGCGCATCTGTATGTAATTTAGGTAAGTAAATAGCAGGGTTTACACTGCCCGCGGCTTTTGCTTCGTTAATCGCTAGCTTAGCGGCATCAAAGTAGCGTCTTACATCATCGTAATCGCGGTTAAGCGGCCCCGTAGGTGCTAAAACAACACGTACATTATCAACCACTAAAAACGTAACTTGTTTACCAATACGAGAATCTACTTTAGCGTGTGATTCGATAGCATCACTTAATGAGTTATTGGCTAATTGAGAAAAGTCATCACTAATTATAATAAGTGCATCGTGAGAAAATGAGTCAAAGCTTGCACTAAGTGATTGTGCAGCTATCGCTTGAGGATATGCCATAAGTAAAACTCCTGTTAGAAAACATAAGGGGCTATTAT
The DNA here is from genome assembly GCF_002433295.1 of Pseudoalteromonas sp. UBA6610. Taxonomy (NCBI): domain Bacteria; kingdom Pseudomonadati; phylum Pseudomonadota; class Gammaproteobacteria; order Alteromonadales; family Pseudoalteromonadaceae; genus Pseudoalteromonas; species Pseudoalteromonas sp. UBA6610. The sequence continues at coordinate 41,958 of NZ_DJHW01000023.1, forward strand.
CGTTGATATAAAAACACAAAACCAGCCAACTGCGATCAGCTCATTTTAATCTGGCAACTTGGTTTTACAGCAAACTAAAGTGACTCCATGTTTTAAGAAGAAACTAACAACCACTATATAGTTTTTAGTAAAGGCAGCCCCTGCTTGCTCCACGTTTAAATTACTTTGCTAAAGCACTCTAAATTGCAAAAAAGCGTGTAGTTAATCAAGAATACTCAGTTGCAGATTTAAATTAGGTTCATTTTTAACACCCACTCCAATACCTAATAAACGCACTGGTTGCTGCATCCCGCGTTGATACGCCTTAGAGAGTAATTCAGTAAAAATAGCAGTATTTAATTGATGATGAGCTTGATCAGCAGAGGTAACAACAAAGTTTGCAAACTTCACTTTTACACTTAGCTTATTAATACGATTTTGCAGCTGTTGCTTATTAAGGCGCGCTGTTAGCTCTTCGAGTAATTTAGGTAACTGATCTAAACATTCTTGTAGGCTATTTTTATTGTATTCATAGGTGTGTTCAACACTAAGGGATTTACGGACTCGCTCAGTGGTTACTTTACCAATATATTCGCCAGCACATTTTTGATAAAGCGATACACCAAAATTCCCCACATGCTGCTGCATCCAATTAACGCCTTTCTCGCGAACGTCTTTACCTGTGTATAACCCCTTTAAATTAAGCTTTTCGAGGGTTACTTTGCCCACTCCAGGGATTTTACCCAGCGGTAAATTATTTAAAAACGCATCAACTTCATCCGGTAAAACCACAAATTGGCCATTGGGTTTATTTTCGTCACTGGCTATTTTGGCAATAAACTTAATGGGAGCAACTCCGGCAGAGGCAGTAAGGCCGGTATCATTATAAATATCTGCTCTAATTTGCTGAGCAATAAGCGTTGCGCTGCCTTTGCATGCAGTGCTGTTGGTTACATCTAGGTAAGCTTCATCAAGCGACAACGGCTCTATTTGGTCGGTATAGCGTTTAAATACAGCGCGTATTTGGTTAGAAATTTCTTTATAAACCGCCATGCGCCCAGGCACAATAACTAAATCGGGGCATAATTGCTTAGCGTGGTAGTTAGACATAGCCGAGCGAACACCATATTCGCGCGCTATATAATTTGCTGTAGATAGCACGCCACGACGGCTATTGCCACCAATCGCTAAAGGCACACTGGCAAGTTTGGGGTTATCGCGCATTTCAACCGCTGCATAAAAGCAGTCCATGTCGATATGAATAAACTTTTTCATTACCACATAACAACTGTTTATTTATACAGCCATTATTAAGGATTCACTTTCATTAAGCAAGTCCATTAAAGCCTGTTTAGCTTGCTAAAGTTAAAGCGCGACTAGGTGTAGCGCGTTAAGCCGTGCAAGCTTTAAACAGCTTTTTTAAAACGGCTGCTTAAAGCGCTTTGATTTTTTAAAGCAATGTAGCCAAAAAACAAACTCCAATAAAAACCCCGCAGCTAAAAGCATTATGCCGCCGGAGGCATTACCCATTGCATAGCAAGCAAAAGACGCTATAAAAACTAAACTGGCTAAAGCCCAATTAATTATATTTTGCATGTGTGTTCTCGTGTGTGTGTTGTCTGTGTTATTTAACTGTAGTCCTAAAAATAAATAGGTACAATCATCTTATAAAAAAACATGGCATTTATTGTCTTGAGCTACAAACACCATATTGATAACCTCATTCATTTAAAACTAAGAGTACACATACATGCAAAGGTTCAAAGATCAGCACCCTATTCATACCGATATCACCGTAGCATGGGCCGATATGGACGCCCTACAACATGTTAACAACGTGGTGTACTTGCGTTATTTTGAAATTGCGCGTATCGATTTTCTAAATAAAATAAATCAGTTTGATACGATAAAACCAGGTGGAATAGGCCCGGTCATTAGTGAAAACAATATTCGCTATAAACGTCCAGTAACCTTCCCAGATACCTTAACCGTAGGTATTACTATTTCAGATATAAAAAGCGACCGTTTTATGATGAATTACTCTGTATTTAGCCATGCTCAGCAAGCTATTACTACCACAGGCTATTCTCAAGTTGTTATGTTTGACTTTAAAACAGGACAAAAAGCGGCGATTTCAGAGCCATTACTATCGGCACTACACCAATTCGCTTAAGTAGGTTTATTGCGAATTGGTATTAATTATCCACTCTCAAGATCTTACATAATTTAAGGATTTTAAATGCAATACAGTCCGTTAGGCAGCAGCGGTGTTGATGTTTCTAGAGTATGCTTAGGCAGCATGACTTGGGGTAAACAAAATACCCAACAAGACGCCGATGAGCAAATAGCTTATGCCTTGGCACAAGGCGTTAATTTTATAGATACTGCCGAAATGTATGCCGTTCCTCCTTCACCAGAGACCTACGGTAAAACAGAGCAAATTATAGGTAACTGGCTAAGTCGCAATGCGCAAAAGCGCAGTGATATTGTATTGGCGAGTAAAATTGCAGGCAATGGCTTGTCGTGGGTACGAGATGGCGGCGATATAACACGCAGCGCTGTCATTGAGGCCGTAGATAACTCGCTTAAACGCCTACAAACCGACTACATAGATTTATACCAATTGCATTGGCCTAATCGCTCTACCCCACATTTTGGCAGGCAGTGGCCAGGTAAACTCACTTTTAGTGACGTAGATACTGAGCAACAACAGGCGGGTATGCTTGATATTTTAGAGGGCCTTGATGAGTGTGTTAAAGCCGGAAAAATAAAATATTGTGGCCTTTCAGATGACACCCCATGGGGCATTAGCCAATTTCTAAATTTAGCAAAAGCGCATAACTTACCGCGTATGGTGTCTATTCAGAACGAGTTTAGCCTAGCGCACGCTAAAGATTGGCCCTACTTAATTGAGCAGTGCATCCATGAAGACATTGCTTATTTACCTTGGTCGCCGCTTGCTGCTGGCCTGCTAACGGGTAAATACCTAAACGGCGCACGCCCAGCGGGATCGCGTTGGACATTTATGCAGCGCAATGGCATTTTTAGAGATACCCCTAACGCGCAAAAAGCCACGCAGCGTTATGTAGAGCTTGCACATGCAAGCGGCATAACCCCAGCCCAATTGGCACTTGCTTGGTGTAATCAAGTCGATGGCGTTACCTCATCAATTATTGGTGCGACCAGCATGGCCCAATTAAAAGAAGACATTGACGCATTTAGCATAACTTTAAGCGACGACACACTAACTGAAATTGGCACTATTTTTAAAGATTACCCGCAGCCATATTAAACCCAAATAATAGGCAGTTTTTTTACTGCCTTTTTCTCTCTTACATTTGAACATATACAAAGTAAAACTATACTAAAGTTACCTTAAAATGATTGTTTTTAGTGAGTTATGCTTAGAAATGTAATTTTATTCTTTGGTGTACTAGGTGGTTTAATGCGTTACGGGTACGCTGATAATACTCACCCAATTAAAGAAATTGTATGGTTACAAAGTTACACGCCCCCGTTTCATATGGATAAAGATTCGCATGCGCCGCAAGGTGGTATTTGCGACAATCTCACCGAGCAACTAATTAACAGCATTGATGATGTAAAACATACACGACTAATCGTGCCGCAAGAGCGAATTAATAAGCACTTAAATGAAGGCGATAATGTATGCTTTCCGTGTGTTATTCATAAAAAAACAGCCAATGGGGTGTTACAGTTTTCTACCCCCACCACGGTTTACCCGCCTTTTTCGGTTTTAACCACTCAAAAACTTGCTCCAGAAATACACGCTAAGCATGGCAGCCCTATTAAACTTATTCATTTATTGTCAGACGAGCAATATGTATATGGTCAAGCCGCGGCGCGCAAGTTTACTTCAAAAATTAATAAAATAATCGAAAACACCACGGTGTATCATAAAGCATCGCTAAGCTGGAGCAGCGAAAATGAAAGCCAAGCTGTTATTGCTCGCTTGAGCCGTGGCTTTTTAGATTACACAATAGACTACCCGTTTATGGGGGATTATTTTGTTAACCATAGTAAGTTTAAAAATATAGTCAGTTTGCCAATTGAAGAAGACCCTAGAGAGTTTGTTTTAGGGGCTATAGGGTGTGCAGTAAGAGCACCGAATGATTTTGCTACCAAGGCGCTTAATAAAATAAATAAAGCGCTACATAAGCAGGTATTACAATCGCCTGCTTATATAAATAGTCAGCGTTTTTGGTTAGAGCAAAGTTTTCCGCAGTTTACTAAGCATTACCAACAGCAAATACTTAATCCTATTGCGCCTGCCAGCTCTGCGATAACAAGCAGGTCGAATTAGCATACAAGCTTACTGTAAATACGCTGTTTGCAGGCACTTCCCCTACGCCTGCAGGCGTTCCTGTCATTATTACATCGCCATTTTCTAAGTGCATAAACTCATTAATTTCACTTAAAATATCTTTAGGCTTATGTATCATAAATTGCGTATCGCCTTGCTGAATAACGTTATCGTTAATTTTAAGCTCAAACGTAAACGCCTGCTCAGCATCCGCTATAGCGACAAAGGGCGTTAATAATACCGAGCCGTTAAACGCCTTGGCGCGCTCCCACGGTAACCCTTTATTTTTAAGCTTACTTTGCACAGTACGTTTAGTTAAATCTAACCCTAAACCTACACCTGCCAACTCATTATTTTTAATAACAAAACACAGCTCGGCTTCATAATGCAGCGTGTCGTTATTATGCGTAGTAAATAAGGTATCCGTTATGGCACTATTTGGTTTATTAAACAATACCATTTGATCTGGTAGCTCATTATTAAGCTCGGCAATATGCGCGGTGTAATTACGCCCAACACACACTATTTTCGAGGGCGTTAATATCTCACTTTCTAGTTTTATCGACTGCATAAAATAACTTCTAAATTACGAGCTGATCAAGGTTTCTAATAAGCTCAGGTTAATCGGTTTCAAAAGTACATGATTAATATTTAAATCTTTGATCTGCTTAGGATCGGGCTCTGCACCACTAACAATCACTAAGCTTAAGTCAGGGTAACGTTCGTTAATTTGTTTACCTAAATCTACACCACGCCCGTCAGGTAAGTGCATATCTAGCAATACCTTATTAAATTGTTGGTCATGATTGAGGGTTTGTAAACACTGTGCACACGTTGAGGTAATAACGGTTTCTACCCCTAAACTTTCTAGCAGCAACTGCGTAATTTGCGCTGCATCTTGGTCGTCCTCAACCAATAAAAAGCGCTGTTTTTTCTCTATTACAGCTTTGTCGCTGTGAATATTTTTAGCTTGAGGCGCATGCTCTGGCGATACTAAGTAATCTTGTAAGCATTGATACAAAGAAGAGCTATCAACGGGCTTTGGTATTACATCGTTAAAGCCAAGGGCGGCAAGCTCTTCGTGTATACCTTTCATAGTGGCGGCAGTAAGCGCAATAATTGGGCCTGTGTAGCCCATTTTTCTAAGCTCTATTGTCGCTTCTTTACCACCCATTACGGGCATATGTATATCAATAAAAATAATATCATAAGGCGAGCGATACGCCTCGGCAATTCTTACTTTTTCAAGCGCTTGCTGGCCATGTTCGGCGTAGTCTACACGCGCACCACATGTGCTAATCATATGGCCAACTAACATGCGTAAATCGCGTAAATCATCAACCACTAATACGCGGCCAGTCACTTTACAGGGGGCCGATTTTGTCTGTAATTGCGAGCCACTACTAAAGTTTAATACTTGGCGTTCTACTTCACTTATATCACCTGGGTACACCGAAATAGTAAAGGTAGAGCCTTCGCCCATTCTAGAAGTTAAATCAATACTGCCGTGCATACGCGCTAATAGCTCGGCACAAATAGCAAGGCCTAAGCCTGCTCCACCAACAGAGCGCGATTCTACATCGGCTATTTGCTCAAAGGGTTTAAAAATTAATGCTTGTTTTTCAGGGGCAATCCCCATGCCTGAATCTTTAATACTAAAAAATAGCATTTCTTGGCCTTCAACCCACTCGGTCCAGGCACTAACCACTATTTCGCCCTTTTCGGTAAATTTAACCGCATTATTGATTAAGTTAATGAGTATTTGGCGTACGCGGGTGGCATCTACTCTCACAATAAGAGGTAAGGGCTGTAGAGACTCAAAGCGAAGCTTTAAGCCTTTATCAAGCACAGATACACGCATTAAAGTGTAAACATCAGCCAGCATGCTATCTAAGTTTACTTCACTTAAGGTGAGCTCTAATTTGTCGGCAGCAATTTTAGATAAATCGAGCACATCGTTTAACAAGCTCAGCAAGTGCTTACCGTTTCGGTAAATAACCCCTAGTTCGTTTTCGGCCTGTTTGCTAAAGTCGCTTTGTAGCAGTAACTCTGTGTAACCTAATATAGATGAAAGCGGGGTACGTAATTCGTGGCTTAAGTGGGCTAAAAATCTGTCTTTTGAGCGGTTCTCTGCCTCGGCTTTTAAACGCTCTACTCGCTCGCCTTCAACATCTTTACGCGCTAAAGCATAACGTATAGCGCGAGCAAACCGGCTCGAACTCATTTCTGTTTTTATAAGGTAATCTACCGCGCCGGCATCAAGTGCTGCAGAGTCTAATTCATCATTAGATTGCCCCGTAAGCATAATAATTGGCCCGCTAAACCCATTAGCAATGGCCTTTTTTAATACACTTAGCCCATTTGAGGCGCCTAATCGATAATCAAGCAAACAAATATCGTGATCGTTTTTACTTAAAATGCTTATTGCTTGCTCAGGAGAGCTTATCCAATCTATGTCAAATGTATGTGAATCTAACTGATCTAAGTAGTCGCAAGTGAGAATGTAATCATCTTCATCGTCTTCTACTAAAAGTAAGCGAGTCACTTTATCTAACATACTACCTCCTTTTAATTGCATTTAATAAGCCCCTAATTAGGGGCTTAATGTTGCTACTTATTTAGTCGTTAAACGTTGTCGGCAGCTCTACAAATTCTACCCAGTATTTTCCTAGGGTTTTCATTAAATCAACCAAGCCATCAAACGTTACCGGTTTAGTAATATAAGAGGCCGCTCCTAAGTTATAGCCTTTAACCATGTCTTCTTCTTGCTTAGAGGTGGTTAAAATAACAACTGGTATGCCTTTAAGGTTTGGGTTTGCCTTAATGGCCTCAAGTGCTTCACGGCCATCCATACGTGGCATATTTAAATCAAGCAAAATCAACCCCGGGCGTGGCGATGAATTTTTATCTTCAAACTTACCCTTGCGCTCTAAGTACTCTAATAATTCAACCCCATCTTCCACAAAATGCAGCTCGTTTAATACACGGCTTTCGGCTAGCGCATCTTGCGTGAGTAGGCGATCATCCTCGTCATCATCTGCCATTAATATTGTAATAGGTTTCACTTTTGAATACGGCATCTAAGCCTCTCCTTGAAGTGTGAAAAGCGTTGTTTCCACAGGTAATTTTATTATGAAGGTTGCCCCTTCACCGTCTTTACTATGAGCGGTAATTATCCCACCATGCCGCTCAACTATACGCCTACAAACTGAAAGCCCAATCCCTGTGCCTTTATATTCCGAACGCCCATGCAGGCGCTGAAATGGTACAAATATTTTATCAGCATACTCTTGTGAGAAACCAATACCATTATCTTTTATGGTAATAATTTGCCAACCCACTTTTTCGTTATGCTCTTCACTAAACTCGTCTTTGTGCTCGTACATTACGCTTATATGTGGCTCAACACCTGGCTTTCTAAACTTAACAGCGTTAGACAGTAAGTTTAAAAACAACTGCTGCATTTGGCTTTTATCGGCTTGAATAACCGGTAGTTCGCCCACCTCTACGTGCGCATTGCTTTCTTTAATGGCAACCTCTAAATCACTTAAAATATCGTTAACTACGCCTTTTAAGTCAGTGTCATCAAAGTCTTTACCTCGGGTTGTTACCCGCGAAAACTCTAGCAAGTCGTTAATAAGGTTAGACATACGTTGCGCTGCATTTTTCATACGGCCTATGTAATCTATGCCTTTTTCGCCCAGCTCATCTTTAAACATGGTTTCTAGGCGGTCACTAAATGCTTGAATTTTTCGAAGTGGTTCTTGTAAGTCATGGCTGGCAACAAACGCAAACTCTTCAAGCTCACGGTTTGAGCGGCTAAGCTCATCTGAATATAAGGTCAGCTCTTGCGTGCGCTCAGACACTTTAGTTGCAAGTGTTTCGTTTTGTATTTCAAGCTCCTCACGGTATTTAGCCGCGTTTCTTAAATTTAGGCGTGTTAATAAAAACATACCTATTATTAAAAGCGCACTGGTAACCGCTGTAATAGCAAAGGTGATTTTTGCTTCATTTTTTATTTGTGCCAGCTTAGAAAAATGGCTCACCTTAAACAGTAATTCTCGGTCTTGAATATCATTAACTTTAACGCGAATATCTTTGTATAGCTCTCGCCCTCTGTGCGTATTTAATACATATAACGCACGGCGCTCTTTGTCATTAGTAGCCAGCTTAACCGTTTGTTTAAGCTCTTTAATTTTAGCTTCTGTTAACACTAATAGCTCAGCAATTCGCTCAGCTTGGCCATCAATTTCAGAGTGTAGAGACTTTACATGCTCCATTTGCGATTCTATTTGCCCTATCGCATCGTAATAAGGCATTAAGTAGTCTTCTTCTTCGGTGAGTAAGTAGCCGCGCTGGCCAGACTCTGCCTGCACAATTGATAAGTGAAGACGCTCAATAGCATCGGCTAATAAGCTGGTGTTATCCAAGCTTTTTTGCGTTTGCGTTAATCCCTGAATAGTACTTAATGCCAAAACTGCATTGCCAACAACAATACACAGTACTATTGCGATAAAAGCGGCCCACGTTATATTCGTTTTACCCTGCTGCTTTTGCTTACTCATTATGTGTAAATACCTAATTTTAAATGACTACTTATTATTAAAATCAGTAATGTTTTGCAAGCTTTCGCTACATTGCTGACAGTTTGAAATTATTTTATCGAGTGCTGCTAACGCTTTATCTTTTGGCATATCGTTTTCTAATACCAGTTTAATGAGCTCTGCATTCATAGAAATTCTATTCAGTGGAGCTCTTGCATCATGTACCAATTTATTTAGCGTATTAACTTCTTTTTCATCACTCATATTACTTCCTATACTTATTCAACCTGAACTCTGGTTAAGAGACTTACTAAAATATTAAATTATAGTGATAACCAAATTCTTTTCTCTAGCCAGAGATTTTCAATGAAAACAAGCCGAATTTACGCGTCAATAGCTGGCCTATTGCAAGCAAATTTAACGCAGTTAACGTTGAAAATAGCTGCTAGAGATAGGTTTATTATTCAGAGTTCAGGTTATTTATATTCTCCAATTCCGCCGTATGCGTTTAATCGGTTATACAATGTTTTTGTACTGATCCCTAGCATTTGCGCAGCTAGCGTTTTATTACCTTGCACCTTATCTAGCGTGGCGTGGATTAACTCTTTTTCGACTTCTTCAATGGTTTGCCCTGCCGAAACATGGTTATCGGCCACTTGCGTATTTACACGCGAAAACGGCGACTCTAAGTTATCCGGAAGTGTAATTTCGCTCGATTGTGGGTCGCTCATAATAAAGGCGCGATGGATAGCGTGGCGAAGTTCACGCACATTGCCTGGCCACTCGTATTGCTGTAGTTCTTTTAGCTGCTCGTTGTGCCAATAAAACGAAGTGCCATTTTCATCATTAAGTTGCTCTAAAAAGGCTTTCGCAAGCAGTGGAATATCTTCTTTTCGCTCTCGCAGCGCAGGAATATCAATGGGGAAAACCGCAAGTCTAAAGTAAATATCTTCACGAATAATATTGTTTTGCGCTAAGTCGGTCAGCGAACGGTTAGTCGCAGAAATAACGCGGCAGTTTATAGGTAATTCACGATTGCCGCCTACACGTGTTACTTTTTTAGTTTCAAGCACACGCAGTAAGTTTGGCTGCATATCTATAGGCATTTCGGTTACTTCATCTAAAAATAACGTACCGCCGTCTGCTTGCTCAAATACCCCTTCTTTACGGGCAATTGCACCTGTAAAAGCCCCTTTTTCATGGCCAAATAACTCACTACCTATTAGCTCTTTAGACAAAGCACCACAGTTGCTCGCCACTAAAGGGCCTTCGCATTGGCTAGCGTTATGAATTGCTTGGGCGACCACTTCTTTACCTGCACCGCTTTCCCCCATGAGCATCACGTTAGCATTGGTTTTAGCTACGCGCTCTATCATGGTGTAAAGCTTTTGCATTGGCTCTGATTCACCAATTAAGCTATTAAAATGGCGAGTAATAGCCGGAACTTTAGTTTTTTTAGCTGTTTTTTTAGGGCCGTTTAATACCAGCTCTAGGTCTTCGCGTTGCAGCGGCTTTAATAAATGCCCAACATCTTGCTCACACATGTCTGCCAAAATCCCTTTTACTGAAGGGTGGCCAGAAATAAGCGTCACTTTTGGAGACTGCCCAATCATTTTTAAATGATCGAGTAAATGAAGACCACTGCCATCTGGCAGCATAAAATCGAGTAATACGTGATCAAAGGTATTATTTTCAAACCATTGATGTGCTTCTTTTAAGCTAGTTGCAGTACAAATGTTGTGCCCGAGGAATTCGACAATGTGGCAAACAACGTCACTAAATTCAACGTCATCATCGACTAAAAGTATGTTTAACATGATAAATCCCTATGCTTTTCTTCTTATTCTACGCACCCTATTTTGCAAATAAAAGGGGCTACTAGAATCTCTTAAAAATGATTAAACTATTGAGTCTTTTAACGTTTAATTTTAACAACCGAGTATGTACGTAAACTTAAGCCATACCGATCATAATTTTTAAAAATAATTAGAATTATTTTTACTACTCGCCTAAGTATACCAGCTGATATAATTTTGCTTTTAAAAAGGAGACAAAATGCAATTATTAAAAACAATGGTCCACCCTGGCATAAATTTAAACCAAGGCACTCAATTTACCCGCCGCACAGGCCGCGCCATTGTGATTAAAGATGCACACATTTTATTAATGTATACCAATCGCTACGAAGACTACAGTTTACCCGGCGGCGGTGTAGATGAAGGTGAAACCCTAGAGCAAGGGTTAATAAGAGAGCTTAGCGAAGAAACTGGCGCGCAAAATATACAGGTTATTAAACCCTTTGGGTTATACGAAGAGTACCGCCCTTGGTACAAAGACGACTTTGATATTATACATATACAGTCGTATTGCTATTTATGCGATACAGACAAAGAGCTTGGCAAAGCACAGCTTGAACATTACGAGCAACAAAATGGTATGACGCCTAAATGGGTCAATATATACGACGCCATTGCACACAACGAACGCACAATGAGCCTTAGTGAAAAACAAGGGTTGTCTATCATTCGTGAAACTTACCTACTAAAACAAATAGCACAGCAACTGTTTAACTAAGGCTGTAAAATTTGCATAAAGCAGTATTTTTTACTGCTTGCTCATCACTCGCTTTTTATTTACATCCCACAATTAAATTTAAAGCGACTACTATTCAATAACTTAAGCTCTATTTTACTTTATAAAACAAACTGGCTTTGTGTTTGCACCCTTACTGATAACTAATTTGTAAGGAGATAAAAATGAGTAACACAGTTAAAACAATCAACCCCGCAACTGAACAAACCATTGATACCTACACGCTGCTTTCTCAAGAGGAAGCTGAGCAGGTAGTAGAAAAATCTCACGAAACATATTTAAAATGGCGCCAAACCTCATTTACCGAGCGTGCTAAGTATTTAAATAAACTAGCCTCTTTATTCGAAGAGCAAAAAGAAGCCATTGCTAAGCTAATGACCGAAGAAATGGGTAAAGTGTACGAGCAAGGATTTCAAGAAATTGAACTGTGCGCTGGTATTTGTCGTTACACAGCCGAAAACGGCCCACAAGTACTAGGCGATGAAGAGCGCGATATGGATGGCGGCCGCGCTATTGTTAGCTACCAACCAACGGGCGTTTTATTGGGTATTCAGCCTTGGAACTTCCCGCTTTACCAAGTAATTCGTTACAGTGCAGCTAACATTATGGCCGGTAACACCACCGTACTTAAACATGCCGGTAATGTATTTGGTATGGCAGAGAAAATCGATACCCTGTTTAAACAAGCGGGCTTCCCTGAATATTGCTTTAGCAACTTACTTATTGATGGCAAAACTGCCAGCGCGCTTATTTCACACAAAGCAATCAGCGGCGTAACATTTACAGGCAGTGACGCTACCGGTAAAAAAGTAGCTGAAGAAGCAGGTAAATACGTTAAAAAAACAGTGCTTGAGCTTGGCAGTAACGATGCCTACTTAGTACTTGATGATGCAGATTTAGACCTTGCTGTTGAAACCTGTGTTACAGGACGCATGATCAACAACGGCGAAACCTGTGTATCGGCAAAACGCTTTGTGGTTGTAGAGTCATTATATGATGACTTTAAAGAAAAAATTAAAGCGCAATTTGAAGCATTAAAAATGGGCGACCCAATGGCCGAAGATACCGATCTAGGCCCCATGGCTCGTGAAGATTTACGCGATAAAATTCACGACCAAGTAATGCAATCTGTTGAAGCAGGTGCAAATGTTGTAACAGGCGGTGAAGTACCATCGCAAACAGGTTACTACTACCCACCGACTATTCTTGATAATTTATCGCCGGGCATGCCAGCATACGATGACGAGTTATTTGGCCCTGTAGCCTCGCTCATTAAAGCAAAAGACAACGACGATGCAATGCGTATCGCCAACGACTCTCGCTATGGTTTAGGCGGTGGTATTTTCTCTAAAGATGAGAAAAAAGCCATTGAACTGGCTAAAAAGCACTTTGATACCGGTATGATCAACATTAACGGTTACGGCCTTGCCCAACCAAACCTACCCTTTGGTGGTGTTAAAGAAAGTGGTTACGGCCGAGAGCACGGCGGCTTTGGTATGCGCGAATTTGTGAATATCAAATGTATTATGATCAATAGCTAATTTAGCTATACACGTATTAAAAGAATATTTATACGTGTTTTAAAAAATATTATTAAGCCTAAAGGTGAGCAATCACTTTTAGGCTTTTTTATGGGCGAATCTGCATGTTTTTATGCACTAATAGATCTATACAACAAGTGTATTTAAAACCGTAAACACTGTGAGAGAAATTAAAAACAAAGCTGTCAATTGACTAATACTGAGCATAGAATTTAGACAACCTGGCTTAGCTAGGCAGGTAAGAGTGGTGAGCAAACGGTCAGTAAACTCGTTTTTGGAGAAAAACGTATTAGAGTATTTATTCGGTAACGCTCTGTTAAGGGGTGAGCAACGCAATACCGAAGCCACCGCATATCGCCTTAAACACTAAAACCAATGCATAGTACAAATGCCACGCGTTACGAATCCCTCTTGAACAGTTTGTAGGTTTTGGGCTTATTCTCTCAATGAACCCCAGTCTATTAGATTTAATTGCTTGCGCCTAATGTAGTAGAGGGTTGCCATAACTAAACTAAACAATGCGCCCGTAAGTAACGAGATATAAACTGCTTCTAAAACTGGTTTACCTAGCTCGCTCCACACTAGAAACCATTGGAAGATTCCCCAAACCGGAGCAGAAAAAGCCACACAAAGCATAACGTTTGCGAAAAAACTCTGATAATAATGCGGTGGTAAATATAGCCCAAGTTTGCTTAACAACTTTACAAGTGTAGGATTGTAGTTCGGCTTCCAAACACCTTCATCACTTAATTCTTTGTGCGCAAGTTGTAGCTTCGTTTCACAATCCATGTAATAGAGGTTGCTGAATTCAGTTTGTTTATGTATTCCAGATGATGGTTGTTCTAATTCTAATTATAAAATAACTTTTATTTCAATAAGGTAGCTGTTAGTGTCGGAGTTTTATAGCAAATTAAATGAAGGAATATTGCTTGAAGTATGTTTTAGCTTTTTGTTTCTTCTGTAGTGTTTATTCTTACGCGACAGGAGTTAATAACTATCGGCTACCCCAAGAAATTACTCTAGATTCACAAATCGTCAATTTAGAATTAGATCCATCAAAACCTACCTTTAGTGGCACCACAATTTTATCGTTAGATATTTCTTCACCAACAGATACTATTAGCTACCACAGCCATGGTTTAAATATTCAGTCTGTGGAACTTTTAATGGATGAATTATTAACAAACTTACCGGTTGAAACGGCAAATAACTATGACATTGTTAAGCATAAGCTCGATCACAACGTTAGTGGTCAGACAAAGTTAGCTATTAAGTTTATTGGGAAATTCTCTAGTCATGGACAGGGTCTATTTGTACAAACAAGTGGTGCCGAAGCAGATTATATTTTCTCACAATTTCAGCCAATGCTTGCTAGGCAAGTCTTCCCTAGTTTAAATGAACCAGATAAAAAAACATCATTTCAGTTTACTTTAACCATCCCTTCAAATTTAACGGCGCTTCACAATACACGTGCTCTTTCTACAAAAATTGATTCAAATAAAAAAACGATTAAGTTTGAAAAAACGGCTGTAATTCCGACAGATGTTTTAGCAATCGCCGTAGGTATGTTTGATAGTAAGAAAATGGAGGAGACTAAATACAAGAGTACTTTGTTTTCGCCACAAGGTTTACAGTATCAATATCATGAAGAATTGCCTCTATTAATCAATAACACAATTGATTATTTGTCAGGCTACTTAGGTAAGCCTTTTCCTTACGACAAATTAGATTTCTTCATCGCACCGTTTGACTCTTCTGCTGCAATGGAGAATGTTGGCTTAATTGCGCTTAGCCCAAAAGAAATTCCCTCGGCCGGAGCAAGTAGCTACGATATGTGCGTGTTCCGAAAACTCGTTGCTCATGAAGTTGCACATATGTGGTTTGGTAACGATATCACTATGCAGTGGTATGACGATTATTGGATGAATGAGTCTTTTAGCGAGTTTTTTGCTGCACAAGTAGTGACTCATTTTTATCCCACAGAAGCACAGTGTACTTATACGCCACAATCAAGTTCATTAGAAAGTGACAACGACATGGATCGAGCTGTAATTACTGAAGTGAAGGTAGCTTCAGAGCAAGATGGAACAGGTCAGCTTGTTTACAGTAAGGGCTTTTCTATACTGGCTATGCTTGAGCAGGCAATGGGGGGGGATGAATTTAAAGAGTCAATTCGCGAGTATGTAAAGACTTTTCAAGGCACAGTTGTGTCATTCGATAGCTTTAAACGCTATATCCCTAAAAACCTAGTAGGAGTGGCCTCCTCATTTTTACAACAGTCATCATATCCATTAGTGACCTTGTATCGTAAAGATGATGCACTTTACTTAAAGCAAGATAACTTCTTTAGGCAAAATAAATTGTGGAGCATTCCGCTTACATTGAAAATTTATAATGTTGGCAATGAGGTTTCTTATAAAAATGTTCTGTTAAATACTCAAGCAATGTTATTGAGTGAAGTTTCGCCTTCATCGCAGGTTTTTATAGACACCAAAGGTGTGGGTTACTTTAGGTATATTGATAAAACAGATAATGCTGAATTTCCACTTCATTTGCTCAGTGATGCAGAAAAGCTGTCTTATATGGAAAATAATGATGCATTGGCAAGCGCAGCGCTCATTGATTATATGGATTATGTTGATACGCTAGTACTAACGCTAAATAGTTTACCTACAGACAGTGTTGAATCCTTAAAAGCACTGAATAGTCTAATAGACTCGTTTATTGAGTTTGTACCAAGCGATTTAAAAGCGCCTTACAGCAGTTATTTACAAGCAAACTTACCAAAGATTATTGATTGGCAAACTGTATTTAACAAAGAAAATGGTGGAGCTTGGCTTTCGTTTTATGGTGTTTATTTGAAATCTGACAGTGCAATAGCCTTTGCTAAAGGAAAAATAAAACAAGGTAAAGTTATTGATTTGCCGGCACGCAGTTCCGTGCTACGAGTAGCCGCCGCAAACTCTACAGACAGTGAATATTTAGCGCTTTTAGCTATGTTCAATAGTGGTGACATTACATTTAAAGAAGATGTTTTGGACTCAATTGGCTACACATTAAAAGAGGAGCAAATTAAAGCGTTTTATGAGTTACTGCTCAATGATTCAACTACTGAGTTTGTTATTGATTACCGTTTCCAGTTTCCAGCATTTTTTGCAGAAAATAGAGAGTTTGTTGCTGCATATTTTTCAAAAAATAAAGGCCGTATTTTAAAGCGGATTCCAAAAGAAGGCGCCCAATGGGTTGTTTATAATTTCATGACCGCTTGTTCAAGTGCAGAAAGTAAATTGATACAAGATACTTTTGAGGGATGGAAAAACATAGAAGGTTTATCAAGTAAATTAGAGGTTATTTTAAATAAGGTTGGAGAGTGTGCTAGGAGCTCAAAAGCGAAAGTAAAAAACTTAGAGCAAAGGATTTATGGTAAAGTTTAAAAATTCCCAAACTATAATAACGACTATGTGATTGGGGCTATTAAATTGTCTAAATATTCCCAATCTAAAACTAAAAACTCTATAAAGAAAAATGCGGTCTAAAAAACTGCATTTTCCCCAAACTATAACTCTAGAAAAGGTGAGCAGAAATGTTCGCCTTTTTTATTTGTGAAGATACGACCAGACAAACTCTTTTTGGACAAAAACGAGTTACTAATAATGACGATGATGATCGTATTATCGTGTCTTCATATAAATTAGTACGAAATACGAACCACAAATTATCTAGCATTGCTTTAAGATGAATAGAAGCCAAAAAGCCGACTTAATGTCGGCTTTTTGGCTGAGTGGTTTAAGGCTTAGCTTTATATTTCTTCCCAATGGTTTTCGATTTCTTCTAGGCGAATTACTTTTGCAGCTTCCTCAGCTTCAGTATCCGACAGTAAATCAAGAAAATAACTTACGGGATTATTTT
>NZ_DJHW01000039.1:0-10488 GCF_002433295.1 Pseudoalteromonas sp. UBA6610
TGGCTCCCCCTCCCCGACTCGAACGGGGGACCTGCGGATTAACAGTCCGTCGCTCTAACCAACTGAGCTAAGGGGGAACTACATCATAAACATAAACTTGGCTCCCCCTCCCCGACTCGAACGGGGGACCTGCGGATTAACAGTCCGTCGCTCTAACCAACTGAGCTAAGGGGGAATCATTTATGATTGAAAAACTTGGCTCCCCCTCCCCGACTCGAACGGGGGACCTGCGGATTAACAGTCCGTCGCTCTAACCAACTGAGCTAAGGGGGAAGCGTCATGCCTTTCAACGGGGCGAAATATTAATGATGGAGCCGCAAAGTGTCAACATATAAAAGTCATAAATTTAAAAAAGAAGTTTATTCGTTGTTTTTATGTTCGATCTGCGCATTTTATAACTCTATTTATGCAAAACACGGCGGTAAATCTCTATTTAGACTCACACCAATGTGAAAAAAACAGCGCCCATAAAATAGCCATTGTTTAATTTATGTGTAAAAAATGCCGCTGAGACAAAATTTATCGCGGCAAATCAGTAAATTTGTATTTAACCTGGTTGTCATAAAACCGAGTATAAATTTAGCTAGCAGATCTTTTTAAAAAATCCAGCAGGGTAGTTTTTTCGTATTACCGTATTTAAGAGGGGTTAAACTAATAAAGCCGTGGCTGAAAACTTTATTTTAAAAAGCTGTACAAAAACAAAACAATCAATAAGTTGCTAAATATTTGCGTAAACTAATTAAGTCACTTATAGCTGTATTAGGCACAAAGATTTGGCTTAGCTTAATTTTTTGTTTGCAAGCATTGATAAGTTTTTAACTTTAACTTTGAGCAAAGGTTGGACCTGAGCTGAATTTTAGCCAGCGCGCAAGCCTTTATAAATGCGGGCTCAGCTGAGTTATCCACGGTTTCTGTGGATAACTCTGTTTATGAAACTTTAAGAACACTGTCACGACCAGAGTTTTAGGGCGCTACAACGATTTCAAGCTTTTAAAACGATTTTTTTATTACTATAAAAAACATAGGGTTATAAATGCATGCCGAATTACCATGCAACGATGAGTAAATTAATTCGTTACGATAAAGATTAATACCGCGCTGTGTAAAAATTCAGCGAATTTGCAGGGTTAAATGTTAAAAAAGTAATAAAAATGTTCACTTATTGTTTTTTGGCGCTCTAAGGGCGTATTTGTGCACAAATGCTTAAAAATTCAACTTTAGCTATTTTTTTAATTGTTGCTTTATTATTAGTATGAAATCCATTGATAAATCCGTGGCTTGAATTGCTATGATGCTTTAAAATGGCTCGCTCAGTAAAAGAGGCTTATTTATTCCATGCGCGAAACTTCACATTCTCAATCACGCCCAGATTTACTTAACGATCCCATCTTGCCTACATTGAAAAAAATGACCATCCCGATGATATTTGGCATGGTCACGCTAATGATGTTCAATATAGTCGATACATTTTTTATCAGTATGTTGGGCACAGAGCCCCTTGCGGCGGTAAGCTTTACGTTTCCGGTAACCTTTACGGTAATAAGCCTAGCTATAGGTTTAGGTATTGGCACATCAGCGGTGATAGCGAAAGCCTTAGGCAGTAATAAAATAGAAGAGGCGCGTTTTGATGCCAGTGTGTCGCTTATTGTGGCGCTACTATTAGTTATTTTACTTTCGTTTGTTGGATATTTACTAATCGACCCAATATTCACTTTATTAGGGGCCGGACAATTAGTGCTGCCACTTATTCATGAGTATATGAATATTTGGTTTATTGGCAGCGTATTTTTAATTACCCCCATGATAGGTAATTCGGTATTACGAGCCAGTGGCGATACTAAAACACCCAGCATAGTAATGGGTGGGGCAGGGCTTATTAACGCCATACTCGATCCTATTTTAATATTTGGCTGGGGCCCAGTACCGGCATTAGGCATTCAAGGTGCCGCTATTGCCAGTGTTATTGCCTGGGGCGTAGCGGTTATTATTATTTTATATGTGCTGGGCATTAAAAAGCGGCTATTAAGCTTAAAAGCCGGTAATCAAACTGCGGCAAGCGCAATTAAAAAAGTACTTAAAATAGGTTTACCCGCAGCGGGGGCTAACATGCTTACCCCAGTAGCAATGGCAGTGATGACCGCACTCGTTGCCAATCATGGACCCGAAGCGGTTGCCGCTTTTGGTGTGGGCAGCCGTATTGAATCAATTGCCAGTATCTTAGTGCTGGCCTTATCGATGACATTGCCTCCTTTTGTTAGCCAAAACTTTGGGGCGGGTAAATTAGGCCGCGTAAAAGAGGCGTACATTGGTACGCTTAAATTTGTGATGATATGGCAATTTGCTATTTATATTTTACTCATTGCGCTGTCAGGGGTAATAAGCCAATTATTTGGTAAAGAACAAGCTGTAATCGATGTTATTAAGCTCTTTATATACACCATACCGCTAAGTTATGGTTTTCAAGGGGTGATCATTTTATCAAATTCATCGTTTAATGCTTTACACAAACCTATGAATGCATTGTTTTTAAGTATTATTCGTTTGTTTGTGTTTTATCTGCCTTTTGCTTATGTAGGCAGTATGCTAGGTGGCTTAATTGGCTTATTTATTGGCGCTGCAATCGGTAATGTATTCACAGGGTTAGTCGCGTACAAATGGTTTGTAAAAGAGCTAGATGCAATATGTAGTAACACGGTAACGGAGTAAATGAATGAGTGATCACTTTGAGCTAAAGTCACAATTTAAACCCGCGGGCGACCAACCCACAGCGATTAAACAGCTTGAAGAAGGCTTAGAAGCCGGGCTTGCGCATCAAACCTTACTCGGTGCTACAGGTACAGGTAAAACATTTACCATGGCCAATATTATTAGCGATTTAAATCGCCCAACAATAATAATGGCGCATAATAAAACACTAGCCGCGCAGTTATATGGAGAAATGAAAGAGTTTTTTCCTAATAATGCAGTTGAGTATTTTGTATCTTACTACGATTACTACCAGCCAGAAGCCTACGTGGTTGCCAGCGATACGTTTATAGAAAAGGACGCCTCTATTAATGAGCACATAGAGCAAATGCGTTTAAGTGCTACTAAGGCATTGCTTGAGCGCCGCGATACCATAATAGTGGCTTCTGTGTCGGCTATTTATGGTTTGGGCGACCCCGACTCATACATGAAAATGATGCTGCTTTTAAAAGTAGGCGAACAGGTCGACCAACGCGATATGCTGCGCCGTTTAGCTGAGCTGCAATATACCCGTAACGACATTGACTTTAGCCGTGGTACTTACCGTGTACGTGGCGAAGTTGTTGATATATTTCCTGCCGAGTCAGATACCTATGCAGTACGCGTAGAAATGTTTGATGACGAAATAGAGCGCCTTAGTATTTTTGATCCCCTTACTGGTGCGGTAGAAAAACACATAGTTCGCGCCACTATTTACCCTAAAACGCACTATGTAACGCCTCGCGAAAAAATTCTTGATGCCATAGAAAAAATAAAAGCTGAGCTTAAAGAACGCAGAGCACAATTATTAAGTGCCAATAAATTAGTAGAAGAGCAGCGCATAGCGCAGCGTACACAATACGACATAGAAATGATGACCGAGCTTGGTTATTGCTCGGGCATAGAAAACTACAGCCGTTATTTGTCGGGGCGTACACCGGGCGATCCGCCACCAACATTACTCGATTATCTTCCTGATGATGCATTAATGATCATCGATGAATCGCACGTAACCGTATCGCAAATTGGTGCCATGTATAAAGGCGATAGAAGCCGTAAAGAAAACCTAGTTGAATATGGCTTTAGAATGCCATCGGCGATGGATAACCGCCCATTGCGCTTTGAAGAATTTGAAGCCATAGCACCGCAAACTATTTATGTATCGGCAACGCCGGGTGATTTTGAATTAGAGCGCAGCGCAGGCGAAGTAGCAGAGCAAGTTATACGCCCAACGGGCCTGTTAGACCCAGAAATAGAAATACGCCCTGTAGGCACTCAAGTAGATGATTTACTCTCAGAAATTTATAAATGTGTAGAAAAAGGTGAGCGAGTACTGGTCACTACGCTTACCAAGCGCATGTCAGAAGATTTAACCGATTACTTAAGCGAGCACAATGTAAAAGTACGTTACCTGCACTCAGACATAGACACAGTAGAACGCGTTGAAATAATTCGTGATTTACGCGCCGGTGTGTTTGATGTGTTAGTGGGTATTAACTTATTACGAGAAGGCTTAGATATGCCCGAAGTGGCGCTAGTTGCCATTTTAGATGCCGATAAAGAAGGCTTTTTACGCTCAGCACGTTCGCTTATTCAAACCATTGGTCGTGCTGCTCGCCACCTCGACGGGCGCGCCATTTTATACGCCGATAAAGTCACTAAATCGATGGACAAAGCGATTAGCGAAACCCAGCGCCGCCGCGAAATACAACACGCCTTTAATATAGAGCACGGCATTGAGCCGCAAGCCTTGGTTAAAAAGATCACCGATATTATGGATGTGGGCGAAGAAGCCGCACCACAAGATAACCTTAAGCTGGTACGTAAAGAGTCTAAAAAAATACTCAGTGCGAAAGAAATTGCCTCACAAATTAAACAGCTTGAAAGCAAAATGCATGCTTACGCCAGCGACCTTGAATTTGAAAAAGCCGCGTCTGTACGCGACGAAATACACGAACTACAACAACAGTTGATTAACTAAATGACACCCGATTTTTCGCCCCTAATAAGCGCGCTTGAAGATGCGCCATTACTACAAAACGAACTATGCCGCGTATTTCATGGCCGCGGCCATAGCGTGGCATCGCTAAGCCATATTAATTTAGACTTTTATCCGCCAAGCTTGTTTTTAATTTCGTACGATGAAATTGACGAAGCTACGTTAAATACACTGACCAGTACCCTTTGGGCGTGGGCGCAGCAGCATCACCCTGAATTGATATCTGCATTGGTGTATCAACAGCGCGCGGGTGTACAAAGCAGCAATCGTTTAGTGCATGGTAATCTTCCCTCGCCACATGTGGTAAAAGAAAACGGCATTGGTTTTTTAGTGGATTTAACAAGCCGCCAAAACACCGGAATATTCCCCGATATGCGAAGTGGGCGTGAGTTTGTCTCTGCCAATAGTAAACATGCAAAAGTACTTAATTTGTTTTCATACACGTGTGGTTTTTCGCTTGCGGCAATGCAAGGCGGGGCCGATCACGTTATGAACATGGATATGAGCAAAGGCGTACTTAAAGTAGGTAAGCAAAACCACCAACTTAATGGTTTCGAGCGCGGAGTGAGTTTTTTACCGCACGATATTTTAAAGTCGTTTGGTAAATTAAAAAAAGCAGCGCCGTTTGATTTAATTATTGTAGACCCGCCAAGCTTTCAAAAGGGCAGCTTTATTCTAACTAAAGATTATCAAAAGGTGCTGCGCAGATTGCCCGAACTACTGTGCGATACCACACAGCTTTTATTATGCGCTAATAGCCCAGAGCTTAGCGAAGATGCGTTTAAAGCTTTAATAAACGAGCACACCCAAGGAGCAATAGAATTTGTTGAGCGCCTTGCACCAACGGCCCGTTTTGTAGAAGTAGACAGCAATAAAAGCTTAAAAGCGTTAGTGTATAAAACGGCGTATACCGCAACTTATACCAATTCGCAATAATACTTAATCATTTTAAGGGGCTAAACGTGTCGCTATCTGTGTTAAAAAACTCTCATTTAGAACAACTAAATAGCGAATTTTTTGCTTAGCTATCAACACGTTTTTCCAGCCTCAAAATAGATCACTTAATTAAGCTAATTGGTATTAAATGAAACTGAGTAAGCGTTTAAACGCAATTAATGCGTTAATTACTAACCCCGTTGATGTTATTTGGGATTGCTGCTGCGATCATGGTTACTTAGGCATTGCACTATTAAAGCGCCGCGCTGCAAAACAGGTTAATTTTGTCGATGTGGTAGATAAAATAATGGCCGAGCTGAGCGAGCACCTTACAAATATTAGCCAAACACTGCCAAGTAATGCGCAATATAAAGTACATTGCCAAGATGTAAGAGAAATAAAGCTCGTTCCAAATGCGTTAAATACTGTGGTTATTGCTGGTGTTGGCGGCGAGCTGTTACTAAAACTTGTTGCCGGCATTATTAAAAACAATTGCGCTGCATCAGTAGCAAGCACCCGCTTTATAGTTTGCCCTATACACCATACTTATCATTTGCGCAGTGGTTTAGCCAAATTAGGCTTAGGCCTTGAAAGCGAGCAATTAATCACTGAAAACAACCGCTATTATGAGCTTATAGAGGTAAGTCAACGTAGTACGGCGTTGCTCACATCTACCGGTAACAGCATGTGGGATTTAAATCATGCATCGCACAGGCAATACCTTAAACAGTTACTCAATCATTATAATAAAATGCTTAATAAAGATGAGCTTTATTATCAAAAAGTTATAACAGATTATAAAAAGCTCAGCGACGCTTAAAAATGGCTTATTTAGCGCTAATAGTGTGATCTAATGCAAGGCGCAAAAACGTAACATCAACATAGATTATATCGCCTTGAGCGAGATTATTTGGTTTATGTATGTCAGATAAAAAAAGTCGCATTGAGCCGCTGCTCAGTGCAGAGCAAAAATGGCAAAACAGCTACGAGCAGCCAATTTCGTATGCTCCATTAGTGCAACTTGCTAATAACAGCTGGATAGTTCCACAGCACTTTTTACGCTATAAACACACCTTACAAAGCGTTAATCAAGTGCTTCAAAATATAAGTTTTTCAGCGCACTTTAGAGTGCTTGCTGCACAAAAAGATCAGCAACTTTATTTACAAGTTGCCGTACTCAGCCCCGATAATTACAAAACCAGTAGTTACGCGGGTGGGGGCACAGCAAAAAAATTACTGTTTGGCAGACGCTGGATAGTAGAGGAAAACTTACCAACCTCCGAGCTTATTCAAACAGCGTTTTTAGCGCTTAAAATAGCGCGAGAGCACGAGGTAAGAGAGCTGTTTCAACTTACTCACAGCAATAATACCACCAGCACGCCATTTAATAATCATCATGATTTACCGGTTATGGCACAAAATGCAGAGCTTGTTATTGCACACGCGCCGCCGGGCAATGGGGAGCGTCATACTATTGATCAGTTATTAAAACGGGTAGTATTTGCAGGTGCTAAGGTATCACTAAGTGCTATGCAGCAAATAAGCTCGCAGCAGTGGTTATACACCTTAAAATTACACTGCGACACTTGTCAGCTTACTGAATTTAATAATAAAACCTTTGCATTTTTAACCAGTGATAGCAGCGCAAATAGCTTTTTACATGGCCTTATTAATGCCCTGGTTGATATTAGTAATGAGTATGTGAGTGAGCAATTTAAATACCAAGGGTTTGCCCGATTTAGTAAACACAATTGCGTAGAAAAAATAGGTGCTCTTAGTGTGGCAATGCGCTCGCCAAAAGTGTTGGGGCTGTGCTCGCTTGGCAAGCAACATGCAAATAAGCTTAATTTTGAAATTGATAGTTCGCGTGCGCCACAAGGTTGCGGCCAAGCTATAGATGGGTTTTTAGCTGCCCATGGTATAGAGCAGCCAGAAAATGCACATTTATACCGTTTTTAAAGGCGGTTAATTTCTTCTTTTGTGGTGTAGCTTGAGTCTGTCACTATGGCCTCAAGCGTTTGCACGCGCTCTTTTAAAGCAACCACTTGGGCACTTACCTCGGCCAGTTGTTTATTTGCATCTTGGTTGCTATCTTGCATTTTGTGTTTAAATTCAAGGTGCTTTTTGTACATATCGTAAATAACCCCAGAGCCAACCGATATAAGCACAATAAGTACTATCATTGTAGTGCCTGACATAACCACTTCCTTTTTATAGTTTTAACTGTTGCATAAAGTATAACCATATTTAGCAGCGGTTAAACCTGACAATTGTAACTTTATTTGTCGATTGCAGCGTGGAGTTGTGTTCATCATTGATACACCTGCGTTATTGTTTAATAACTAATGGCATAATTAATAAGTCTATTTGAGATTAAACCGTGTGACTTTAAAGCCAACATTTTTATTGTGCTGCTTTAATCAGCAGTTTTAACGCGCTCTATGCCAGCGTTAACCTTGTATTTAATTGTGTATTAATGCAAACGGGTATAGTGTTTACAGACTTATAGAACTTTATTTTATAATCAATACAGTGAGTTGCTATGTTAAATAATAAAATACCTCCGGTTATTGTCGTGCTCGTTTTTGCAGGCATTATGGCGTTAATAGCCCATTACAGTGTGATTGATTTTACAGCGTTTATTGCCTATTTAGCAGCAAGCTTAGTCATTATAGGGTGCGCATTTTGTATAGCCGGAGTGCTGAGCTTTAAACTTGCACGTACCACAGTTAATCCAAATAAGCCCGAGCAAGCATCAAAGTTGGTAACTAGTGGCGTATATAAAATTTCACGTAACCCTATGTATGTGGGCTTTGCGTTTATTTTAGCTGGCTGGGGTATTTGGCTTAGTTCGTTGTGGGCACTTTTATGTGTTGTTGGGTTTATTGCTTATTTAACGTTTTTTCAAATAATTCCTGAGGAGCGGGCGCTTAGCAAATTATTTGGCCAAGAATTCACAGAGTATAAAAACAAAGTAAAACGCTGGTTGTAATTTACAAGCAAATACAAAAAAGGCTATCGAGATGATAGCCTTTTTGCGTTTAGCGCTAATAAATTAACCGTGTTTTCACTGAAAACCCCGCAACTAGCGGTTATTCGTATTCGATTGGATCAGTGACGTTATTAAGCGAAAATGCCTCTAAACGTTCTTGGCAGGCGCCACATTTACCACAGGCTTTTTCGCGTCCGTTATAACAAGTCCATGTTTGGCTGTAGTCTAAGCCCATTTTTATGCCATCGGTTAAAATATCAATTTTGGTGTTATTTAAGTACGGGCTAAAAATTTCTACAGCGTCGTAGTTAGCAATACGACATACATCATCCATTTTTTGCACAAACTCAGGACGGCAATCAGGGTAAATAGCATGATCGCCCGAATGCGCGCCATAATATACTTTGCTTGCTTTTAAAGACACAGCGTAACCAACCGCCAGCGAAAGCAAAATCATATTACGATTAGGCACTATGGTGCTTTTCATGCTTTCTTCTTCGTAATGACCTTCTGGTACATCAATATCATCAGTTAGTGATGAGCCACCAATAAGCTGGTTAATAGCTGATATATCTACAATTTTATGTGGAACATTAAGTTTTTCACACACGTTTGCAGCCACTTCAAGCTCTTTAACATGACGCTGACCATAGTCAAATGAAAGGGCATAAACATCATGGCCTTGTTGTAAGGCTTTATTTAATACGGTAAACGAATCCATACCGCCGGAATAAATAACAACTACTTTTTGCGTCATATCTGGATTGCTCTTTAGTTTTAATAGAGGTTTATATCAGGGCGCGATATACTACACGGCCGCAGCTTAAATAACAATTTTTGGGCAGCGCTTTTTCGTCTTTTATAGTAGCAATTTTGCAGCTAGGCAGTAAGTGAGATCTCTTTTGTACAAAATTAATGAAGTGTTTGAAACCATCCAAGGTGAAGCAAGTTTTACCGGCACACCCTCAATATTTTTGCGTTTGCAAGGCTGCCCAGTGGGCTGCGCATGGTGTGATACTAAACAAACTTGGGAAGTCGATAACGTGTACAAAGTATCGCTTGATGAAACGGTAGAAAAAAAAGCCGATTCAGATCATTGGGCCGATGCCAGCGCCGAGCAAGTACTTGAGCTGTTTAAATCACGTGGCTATACAGCAAAGCATGTTGTAATTACCGGCGGCGAGCCGTGTATGTACGATTTAAACCCAGTGTGTAAGCTATTGCACGATAATGGCTTTACAACACAAATAGAAACCAGCGGCACCTTTGAAATACTCGCCCCTGAGCAAACCTGGGTTACCGTATCGCCTAAAATAAACATGCGCGGCGGTTACGAAGTACTTACCAGCGCCATGAAGCGCGCCAACGAGATAAAGCACCCAGTAGCGATGCAAAAGCACGTAGAAGAGCTTGAAGCGCTATTTGCCAAAACAGGTGTTAACCCGAAGCTTGTATACTTACAGCCAATCAGCCAAAAAGTGTCAGCCACTAAATTAGCCATCGACACCTGTATTGCCAAGAACTGGCGTTTATCGGTGCAGGTACATAAGTATTTAGGGATTAGCTAAAGCGAAAGAGCAGCTGTAAGTGCTTAGCTGTAAGCGATAAGCTGCTCGGCGTTAAGTTATATTACGTAGATACAAGGTTGGGTTGAGTGAAAAGAAACCCAACACCATAACTCCATTACTCACTCTTTATATAAACCACCACACCAGCTTATTTAAACACGTAGGTCGGATAAGCGAAGCGCCATCCGACACAGTAACTTATTTAAGTTTCGGCGAATATCAATAGCTAATTAATTTATGATGTATGAAGTCAAGATTTGATAATCATA